>NZ_JBANAZ010000070.1:0-49889 GCF_059803455.1 Bradyrhizobium sp. UFLA05-108
CGATCTCGCGTTGAATCTCCTTCAATATGCGATTCTCACCCAGCTTGGTCCGTGGATTTCTGACTCAGTAAGATTAGAGCATGATCCGGAAAAGTGCGAAGCGGTTTTCCGAGAAAAATCATGCGCAAACAACAACCTGAAGCGCGATGACGATTCATCTCATCGCGCTTTAGTCGACTTCTCACAGTTGACGGGCCGCTCATCTTCCGGCTTTGATCCCGTTGCGTCGGCCGGGCAGGATGCCGAAGTGCCGCTTGCTCACGCCTGTGCCGCCGCCTGACGCTGCGCGGGCTCATGCCATGACCACCACGCGACGAACATTCCTCGCCGGCGCAGCTCTGCTCGCCGGCGCCGCCATGCGCAGCCGCGCCAACGACATTCCCGCACCCTCGCCCGACCAGCTCGAGCGCATCACGACCTTCTTCGACAACGAGGTCGTGGCCCGCCGGCTGCCAGGTGCGGTCATCCTGGTTCAGCAGCACGGCAAGCCGCTCTATCTGAAGAACTTTGGTGTGCGCGACGTCCGGACTGGCCTGGCCATGACGCCAGACACCATCTTCGCCATTCACTCCATGACCAAGCCGATCACGAGCTTGGGGGCGATGATGCTGATTGACGCGGGCAAGCTCGCACTCGCCGACCCGGTTTCGAAATACATCCCGTCCTTCGCCGATACCAAAGTTGGGTTGGAGGTCACCAATCCCGACGGCACGCTTGCCCTCGAGATGGTGCCGCCCAATCGTCCCGTGACCATCCAGGACCTGATGCGTCACACCTCCGGCATCAGCTACGACTATATCGGCGGCAAATGGGTCGAGCAGGCCTATCACAATGCGATGATCTTCGCCGGCCAGTTCGACAACCGCGAGTTCGCCGAGCGCATCGCGAGGCTGCCGCTGGCACGCCAGCCCGGCACGCTCTGGCGCTATGGCCATTCCACCGACGTACTCGGCCGCGTCATCGAGGTGATCTCGGGGCAGACACTTTACGAATATCTCAAGCAGAACGTGCTCGATCCGCTCGGCATGACCAGCACCAAGTTCGAGCTGACCTCGCACGACGAATTCAAGCGGATGGCGAGGCCGCTGCCGAACGACACCATCCTGCTCGACGCCGAGCGCGACCGTCTCGCCCATCCCGAATGGGAATCCGGCGGCGGCGGCCTGCTCTCAACCATCACCGACTATGGTCGATTTGCGCAGATGCTGCTCAACGGCGGCGAGCTCGACCGCAAGCGTTATCTCAGCCCCGCCGCCTTCAAGGACATGACGACGGACCACATCGGGCCGGGCTCGGGCGTCGATCGCGACTATTTCTATTTTCCGGGCGACGGCTTCGGCTACGGCTACGGCCTTGCGGTGCGCACCGATCCGGGCGATGCCAAGCCGCCGCCGCCAGGCTCGATCGGCGAACTGAAGTGGGATTCGGGCAGCGGCACCTATTTCGGCGTCGATCCAAAGCTCGACATGATCTACCTCATGATGCAGCAGACCCAGAATGAGCGCGGTCGCATCACGCCGGCCTTCAAGGCGCTCGTCTACGATGCCTACCCTGCCGAGCTACGCCGCCCGTGAGGCGCGCTGTCCGAACGTCGTCAGCAACTGCTCGATCTCACCCGCCGGGCGCGCCGCGCTGAACAGAAATCCCTGAACCTCGTTGCATCCTTCCGCGCGCAGCCAATCGAGCTGGTCCTCGGTCTCGACGCCTTCTGCCGTCGTCGTGATGTTGAGGCTGCGGCCTAGCCCCGAGATCGCGCGCACGATCGCGAGGCAGTCGGGGCGCTCTGCGAGATCCTTGACGAAGGACCGATCGATCTTGATCTTGTCGAAGGGGAAGCTGCGCAAATAGCTGAGGCTGGAATAGCCGGTGCCGAAATCGTCCATGGAGATGCCGACACCGAGCTCGCGCAACTGGTGCAAAGTGGCGAGGTTGGCATCGGTCTCGGCCAGGAAGATCGACTCGGTGATCTCCAGCTCGAGCCGCTTCGGCGCCAGCCCCGATTGTGCCAGCGCGGAGATCACGACCTGGACCAGGTTGCGGCTGCGGAATTGCGCCGGCGACAGGTTGACCGCGACCTTGATGTCGCGCGGCCATTTCACCGCCTCGCTGCACGCCTCGCGCAGCACCCACTCCCCGAGCTGGGTGATCAGCCCGATGTCCTCGGCCACCGGGATGAACTCGGCCGGCGAGATCATGCCCTTGTCCGGATGACGCCAGCGCAACAGGGATTCGAAACCCGAAATGCGGTCGGAGGCGATCGAAACCAGCGGCTGGTAATGCAGCTCGAGCTCGCCATTGGCAAACGCACGCCTGAGGTCGAGCTCCATGTCGCGCCGCCGCTGCGCTTGCAGATCCATCTCCTTCTCGAAGAAGTGGTGAGCGCCACCGCCGTTGGACTTGGCACGGTAGAGCGCCATGTCGGCATTGCGCATCAGTTCCTCCGACGTCGCGCCGTCGCCGGGCGACAGTGCGATGCCAATGCTGGCGCCGATCACCAACTCCAGGCCGTCGATGTCGTAGGGCGCGCTGAGCATCTCGATCAGGAGGCTCGCACAGGCGCCGGCCTCGTTCGGCGAGACGTCGGCGGCGAGGATCACGGCGAACTCGTCGCCGCCGAGGCGAGCGGCAAGGTTGGCGCCGCGAATTGCGATCGCCAGGCGCTCGGCGACCTCCTTCAGCAGGCGGTCGCCCACGGGATGGCCGAAGGAGTCGTTGACGGTCTTGAACAGGTCGAGATCGATGCAGAGCACGCCGACCCTCTTTCCACCGGCTTGATCGAGCGCCTGCTTCAGGCGCTCCTGGAAATGCTCGCGGTTCGCCAGATTGGTGAGCCCATCATGATGGGCCATGTAGGCAATGCGTGCCTCGGCCTTGCGCCGTTCGGTGATGTCGACCACCGCGACCAGATAGCCATCGCGGCCTTCGAACGTGACGCGGCGGCCAAAGGTCAGCACCTCGATCTCGCTGCCATCGGCGCGCAGGTGCCGCCAGTTGCGTGAGGAGCGATAGGCATCGCCGACGTGCTCTAGCGCCTCGGAATGGCTGTCCCATTCGTCCTGCGGCCAGATTTCCGGGAGGCTCATGCGCAGGAAGGCATCCCGGCCATAGCCATAGTGCTGAACCGCGGCGTCGTTGACGCTCAGGAAGCGTTTCGTCTCGGCGTCGAACACCCACATCGGCATCGGGTTGTTGTCGAAGAGCAGGCGGAACGACGCGTCGCGATGCTTCAGCGCAGTGACATCGGAGATCGTGAGCGACACGACGTCGGCAAAGGCGGTGGCGCTGAGCCGGAGATAGCGGCCGTCGCTCTCGATTTCGCGCTGCTCGCTACGGCCGCCGGAGATGGCTGCAAGCAGAAGCTCCACGACATCCGGTGCTCCGAGGATCGTGCCCGCCTCTCCGAGTCGGCGCCACAACAGGCTTCCGCTCGCGACCTTCAGGAGCAACTCCGCACTTCTGTTGTGATGCACGACCTGGAAGTCGAAGACCCTCGCATCGGCTTCGCGCAGCGCGCCAAGCGATACCACCGCGTCGTCGGTCGCAGAGAAGATCGCATCGAGGAGATTATATTGCCCACCGCACTCGTTGACGTAAGTCCCGATCAGCATGGCGCCCCAGCGCGAGGCGGTCGGCAGCGCCAGCACGTCGTAGGTCTTGACCATGCCGTCGCGTACGCAATGCGCGCGTCCGTGATACGGGCGGCCGTTTCGCAGTGCGTTCCCCGCGACTTCCGCAAGCGCGGTGGCGCAATCGGGCGGCAGGGCTGCCACCGGAACATCCCAACGCTCGTCGCCGAGCCATGTCTGCACGTAGCGTCCACTGCGCGACAGTTCGAGCGCACCATCATTCCGCAGCAGCGCAATGTGGTCGGCGAGCCGCCCGAGGCTACCGAGCATGACGTCCTCATAGCGCGGCAACCGTTCGCCCGGCCGCAACGCGGCGTGCCATTTGCGCTGAAGCACCGGGATGTCGTCGAACATTTCGGTGGCCGGCTTGCCCGGCGCCTTCTTCGCGGCACTCATCGTAGTCCCCAACGCGCTATCCCAACGCATCCAAGGCAGGCGCACTTAATGGCGTGTAAAGAGTCGTTGTGTGCAGTGCCCAATCGGCGATTGTGACAGTTCTAAGTCACACGATGGTTTAGCGCGCGTTAGGGACTGTGACAGTTTCGTTTCGCTTTCCTGGGTTTGCACCCGGACGATGGTGGAGAGCTGTCGCGCATCCTGCCTCCAAGCACCGTCCTTGCGAGCGCAATGTCAGCCCGCCAGCCGCTCGATCACGAGATCGAGCAGCGCGCGCAGCCGGGAGAGCCGCCGCAGGTCGCGATGATAGCCGACGAAGGTATCGCGGCCGGGCGGCGCCTCGCCAATGTCGAGCGCGACGAGCCTGCGGTCGCGATCGCCGAGGAGCCGCGGCAACACGGCCAAACCGCCGCCGCCGGCACAGAGCTCGGCCTGAACCTCGCGATTGTTGCTGCGAAAGCCGATTTCGGCGTTCGGCAGTGTGCGCTTCAGCCAGGTGGCGTCGGGCATGCTGGCGAAGTCCGCATTCATCGTCACCACGCGCGCGCCGCGCCCGTCGCCCGCCCGCGGCGGCTTGCTGCCCTTGCGCCCGTACAGCGCGTAGGGAATGTGCAGCAGCTTCCGCGAAATCACCTCGGGCTCGTCGAACGCGGTGATACGGAAGACGAGATCGGCCTCGCGGTGCGACAGGCCGTAAAGTCGGGCATCGGTGAGCAGCTCGACCACGACTTTGGGGTGGCGCTTGCCAAATTCCGCGATGACCGGCGACAACATGTAGGTTCCGAACCAGTCCGACGAGGAGACGCGCAGCAATCCATCGAGCTGCGCTTCCGCACCGGACAGCCGCCGCTCCAGCGTCATCGCCTCCTCCTCGATTCGTTCGGCATGCCGAAGTACGGCCGACCCTTCATCGGTGAGGACGAAGCCATCGGCCGTGCGCTGGAACAGCGTCTGGCCGAGCGCCTTCTCGAGCGCGCGCAGCCGTCGCCCCATGGTCGGCTGGGTCTGGCCGATTTTTCGCGCGGCAGCGCCGAGCGTTCCTTGGCGTGCGATCGCAAGAAAGATGCGCAGGTCGCTCCATTCCATGCGGCTCACCATGGTCATTCAAGAATGCATGGATAGCGTACGTTCTTGTTCATTTTCATGCAAAAAAATAATGCCGATCTTGCAGACCGGACAACGGAGCGAGATGGCGATGACAACGACACCCGATATGCGCGCAGCGGTCCTCGAGAAGCATGGCGTGCCGCTTCGCATCACCCGAATCTCCACGCCCGCGATCGGCCCCAACGAGGTCCTCGTCCGCGTGATGGTGAGCGGAGTCAATCCGCTGGACACAAAGATCCATGCAGGCACCGCGGCTCACGCGCGCCATCCGCTGCCTGCAATCCTCGGGATCGATGTCGCCGGCGCGGTCGAGCACGTGGGCGCGGCGGTGACGCGCTTCAGTCCGGGCGATGAAGTATACGGGATGATCGGTGGTGTCGGCGGCGTCCAGGGCTCGCTAGCCGAATTCGCTGCGGTGGATGCAGATCTGCTGGCGTTGAAGCCTGCCAATCTCAGCATGCGGGAGGCGACCGCCCTGCCCCTCATCTTCATCACCGCCTGGGAGGGCCTAGTCGACCGGGCCAGAGTTTCACCCGGCAGCAAGGTCCTGATTCACGGCGGTGCCGGCGGCGTCGGCCATGTCGCGATCCAACTCGCACATGCGGCCGGCGCGGAGGTGTTTGCCACCGGCTCCAAGGCGCAGCGCACTTACATCGAAAGTCTCGGCGCGACCTTCATCGACCGCGACGAGACTGTCGAGGCTTACGTTGCGCGGCACACGGCGGAGCGCGGTTTCGATATCGTCTACGACACCGTCGGCGGAGCCGTGCTCGACACCTCCTTCACTGCCGTACGCCGCTTCGGCCATGTGGTGAGCGCGCTCGGCTGGGGCACGCATTCGCTGGCACCGCTGTCGTTCCGTGCAGCAACCTATTCCGGCGTGTTCACGCTACTGCCTCTGCTGACCGGCGAAGGCCGCGCACATCACGGCGATATCCTGGCGGAAGCGACCCGCCTTGCCGAAGCGGGCAAGCTCGTGCCGCTGCTCGATCCCCGCCGCTTCACGCTTCAGACCGTCGCCGACGCCTACGCGCTGATCCGCGACCGCGGCGCCAAGGGCAAGCTGATCGTCGAACTCTGAGCCGGCAAGATAGACAATCTTGCAGCGCTTCATGGTCCCGCGCCTTCCCAGGCTGGGCTGCGGCCCGCTAGTCCTCGCTCGAGGCCGCCGACCGATTGTTCAAGTAGGCCTGGGACAGGAGGAAGAACAGCGCGCGTTCACCCTGATACTTGGCCGCCGGACGGGTGCGCTCGAAGCCGTCGGCAAACAGTTTGCCTGACTGGTCGCAAACCTGCCACCGCCAGCCAAATCGCTTGCGTCTCGTAAGGACCACTTCGAACATGCCGTCGGGCTGCGCCCCCTGCTCGTTGCCGGCCACGCGCGGCGAACATAGACGACCCGCGCATCCCGCCCCCTTGGACGGATGTCAGAGATATAACGCAGCAGGAGCGAAAGAGAACAAAATTGATTATCGGAATTACGTCGCGGGTGCGGTGTTTCCCAAAGCCTTGCACTTGAAGACGTTTTTGGCAGCGCTTTCGCACACGCACCCAAATCAAAACACAGGGCGGGATGACCGGTGAGCAGAGACTCACCGGTCAATCCCCATGCTGAGCCTCAGCGGCCAACTAGCGCCTGCTGCAAATGCGCCGGATAGCGATCGCCTTCGGTGACGCTGACGAGATGTCGATGGCACGGCGATCGGTGTTCGTCTGTGTGACGGCACTGATGTTCTGCTCTCTTGGCTCCGAAAATCGGCACGATCCAGGGCTTTTGCGCCAACAACCAGGCGAGCGCGATCTGCGCCTTTCGCGAGCGCGCCGAGCAGGTGGATCAGCCTGGCTGACCTTTTCGTGCGCTGAATGAGAAGCGCGGTACGATATTGCCCCCTGCCTTCGCCGTGCTGGTCGAGGGACTGCGCTACCGGGGTTTAGCGCGCGACGACTTCGACTTCGCCGTCGACGCCGTTGACGACGTTGAAGCCGCGCTCATAGACCTTGCCCTCGTTCTTGGCGATGGCGCGGTATTCGCCTTCAGAGAGCACGACGCGCGGGAAGGCGCCGATCGATTCCTTGATCACGTCGCCGCCGGGGGTGAGCACCGACCAGGCGGTGTTGGCGAGCGCCTCGCCGCCCTTGTCGCTGACAAGCTTCAGCGTGATCACGGCGGCGCGGTGGGTGATGGTCACGTCCGTGAGCTTGCCAGCCTGCACGCGGATGTCGGATCGCACCACCGAGTTGGCGTCGCCATAGTTGGAGATGATGTAGTAGGTGCCCTCAGGCAGCAGGACGACGTCGCCGGCGGCGACGTTCGGTACCAACGAGGAGCGCTCGCCGCCTTCGAACTGGCTGCCCTTGTAGATCGCGAACGAGATCTGGTTTTGTGGAATGCGGCTGGTGCCGACGCGGCCCTCGATGCGCAGGCCTCCCGCCGGCAGCACGAAGGCCTCGCGGTCAGTCTCCGCCTTCAGACTCACCGTACGCACCGCGCTGACGAGGCCGAAGGCGACGTGCACGACGTAATTGCCGGGCGGCAGCACGATGTTGGGCGTGGCGTTGCGGTCCTCGCGGATCAGCTTGAAGGTGCCGTTCTCGTCGGGGCGGTCGGCAAACACCCGCCACACCAGCCCGCTGGTGATCGGCGGCAGATCCTTGCCGTATTTCGCGGTCAGCGACAGCACGGCCTGGCCGGGCGCCGCCGCCCCCATGGGCGCGGCGGGCGGGACCGTCGAGACCGAGGGCGGGATCGTGGGAGAAGCCGGCTGCGTCAGCGTCGGCGGCAGGCTCGGCGGCGCCGCCCCCGGACCCGAGGGCGGCGCGAGGCTGACGGCCGCGCCGGGATCGGGCACGGCGGCCGGCGGCACCGGCGGCGGGCGATCAGAGAACAATTGCGCGTGAGCGGCACCCCCGCCAAGCAAGCAGGCAAGCAAAACGCCCGGCAGCAGCCATCCGCTGCGCCGCCATCGTTTGATGCCGTCACCCCCGAAAATCATGCAACCTGCTTTTCACCGAAAACGCGGCAAATTCAAGCCACTGGAACCCCGGGAAACACCTGTTTTTGGAACAGGCGGAACCTTAAATGGTTAGTCCCGCGGCAACCGGCCATCGCCATACTCCTGCCCAGCGCGCTCACCAAAGCAGCATAAACCATGCTTCGCTGTGTTTCTGGCGGGGCGGGATTGCGGTGCCTAATCTGGTCAGCGTTAGTCGGGTCGTAAGCGTCAGTCGGGTCGTAGGAGATCGTCGGTGCTGGATATGTTGAAGGGTCGCGGCGCGAATGGCTCCAACGGCGCGAACGGCGAAAAGGTGGGGCTCGGCAGCATTCGCCGGCCGGTCATCGGCCTTGCGCTCGGCGGCGGTGCTGCGCGCGGTTTCGCCCACATCGGTATCTTGAAGACGTTGCTGGCCAACGGCATCGTGCCGAACGTGGTGGTCGGCACCTCGATAGGTGCGGTCATCGGCGGCGCCTATGCGGCCGGCCATCTCGACACGCTTGAGGACTGGGCGCGCAGCTTCCAGGGCGTACGCAACATCCTCTCCTATCTCGACATCCGCCTCAATGGCTCCGGCCTGATCGGCGGCGAGAAGCTCGCAACCCGGCTCGAGGCAGCGATCGGCCAGACCCTGATCGAGGATCTGCCGATCAAGTTTGCTACAGTCGCCACGGAAGTCCGCACCGGCCACGAGATCTGGCTGACACGCGGCCGCATGGTCGAGGCGATGCGCGCATCCTATGCGCTGCCTGGCATCTTCTCCCCCGTGCTGATCGGCGATCGCTGGCTGGTTGATGGCGCGCTGGTCAACCCAGTGCCGGTCTCAGCGGCGCGGGCGCTGGGCGCGGAAATCGTCATCGCGGCAAATCTTTCGAGCGACATCTTCACCCATTCCACGACCATCTATTCGCATGGCGCGATGCCCGCTCCGGTCGAGTCGCCGGCAACCGAGGACGCCGCGGCAAAGGACGCCGCCAAGCGCCGCTTCCCGAGGCTTTTCTCGCCCGAGCGCACAATGAAGCGCGAGTTCTTCGGCGGCGGCGGACGGCCCGGCATCTCCTCGGTGATGGTGGATGCCTTCAACATCATGCAGGACCGCATCACCCGCGCGCGCCTTGCAGGCGATCCGCCGGACATGCTGATCACACCGCGGGTCGGCCAGATCGGCTGGTTCGACTTCCACCGCGCCGACGATCTGATCGCGTTCGGCACGCGCGCCGCCGAGCGCGCGATCGACTCCATCCAGGAGGCGATCCACGTGCTGGCGCCGGCGCCGGATGGCACCGCGCCCAAAACTGACCAGAACAAGGCCGGCGAGAAAGTCGGCGAATAAGGCTCAGGCTGTCTTGATGTAGTCGCGCAGGGCTTCCTGCTCGGTCTCGTATTCGCGCACACGCCATTTGACGATGTCGCCGATCGAGATCAGGCCAACAACCTTGCCATTATCGATGACCGGCAGGTGTCGGAACTTGCCTGTGGTCATCATCTCCATGATCTCGGCGACCGTGTCAGTCTCCTTGCAGGTCACGACCTTGCGGGTCATGACGCTCGAGACCGGTTCCTCCAGCACGCCGGCGCCCCGCTCGCCCAGCACGCGCACGATGTCGCGCTCCGACAGGATGCCTTCCAGCCGGCTTTGATTCATCACCAGAACCGCGCCGATCTTCTTCTCGCCAAGCAGCTTGATTGCGGCCGACATCTTTGCGTCGGGCTCGACATTCATGATCTGATGGCCCTTGGTGTTGAGGATAGAACGTACCGTCATTGCCGCCTCCCTGAATCCGACCCAGCCCTCTAAGCTTGGGCCGGACTTGTTCGCGAGTCTTCAACTAACAGTCTCAATGCCGGTTTCGTTGTCAGGCGCTGCGCGAAGCAGGGCCGCTACCGGCTTGTCGTATAACGACATTCTTCGCATGAGATGATGGATGAAATCGCTCCATCCCGCAAGCGCCGCTTCAAATGCGATCTGAAATGTCCTGTGATGACGCATCTGCAGTATCGGGACGCGCGCGCGGCACGGGGTCGAACAGCGAGAACAGCAGAAGGCCTGCGAAGAAGCCGCCGATATGCGCCTGCCAGGCGACGGTTGCACCCTCCGTATCGACCCCGATGGCCCCGATGCCGAAGATGATGTTGACGCCGAACCACACCGCGAGAAAGCCCATAACCCGCCCGTCGCGCAGAGCTCGCGACAGCGGCAGCGCCGGCACCTTTGCCGCCGTGTCGGCATCGCTGCGGCTGAAGGACAGGAAGCTGCCGCGCACGAAGGCAAAGCGGATCGCCGCCGCCATGGCGCCGGATACCGACGCCGACGCCCCGATCATCGGCACCACCGCATGCTCATGGGTGAGCAGATGAGCAAGCGCGCCCGCCGCCGCCGTCATCGCCAGGAACAGGTAGAAGCGCACCGGCCCAAAGCGCCGCGCCAGCGCGCTACCGAACGGCAACAGCCACAGCACATTGAAGCCGAGATGGGTAAGATTGGCGTGGAGCAGAGAATAGGTGACGAAGGTCCATACCTTCGCACCGGTGCCGCCGGGGATCGAAAGATTGAGCAGCGAGGAATCGTAGCGCTTCGGGATGAAGCCGAATACGTCAATGGTCCAGTTTTCGAGCTCCGGCGGCAGCAGTACCCGCAGATGGATCACCACCAGCAGCGCGACGTAGGCCGTCAGCGCGCGCGGCAGCGTCAAAACCGGCTCGCGCCGCGCGTCGTGAAGTGCGGCCGGCTCATCCGGCGGAGAATTAGGCGGGGCGTCCAAGGGATTTTGGCTTTCAAAGCGCGAACAAGGCGACAAGCGTGGAGATAGTCGCCTTTGCCCACCCCGTGCAAGTGCACAAAAGGAAAAGGGAGGGCCCTGGGAAAGCCCTCCCTGTCCATGTCGGCCTTCCGGAACTTGGAGGAAAAGGGATTATCCCCACCCCTCCCCGCGGCCCGTGACCAAACTGTTTGACGCCTTGTGTGTACAGGCCCCGCCGAGAACCTGGAAAAGCGGCGAAGCTTGCGACCGCGGCAACCATAGCAGCCGTGCGAACGGGTTAAAGTCCATCGTTAATTTAACGTTAACGACGCAAAGGCCCGCCCCAGGGGGCCAAAAACGCGTCAGCGGCATGGACGCTGCAAATCCGCTCCTGCACAACAAAGAAGGGGACCCGAGGTGCACTGAAGCGGGACAAGTCTGTCCCACGACGTGCGGCCGAGGGGGAGCGTAGAGTCATGAAACATCCGTCGAGTCGCGAATTCTTCGCCTACTGGGATGATAAGCGCGGCACCGCGCGGGCGCCTGATCGTGCCGATATCGATCCGGCCGCTGTCCGCGGCCTGCTCGGCGACATCTTTGTCCTGTCCTGCGAGCCGACGCTTGGCTTCCCCTTCCGCGTCGCCGGCACGCGCGTCTGCGCGCTCGCCGGACGCGATCTCAAGGACCAGAGCTTTGCCGCGCTGTTTACGGGCCGAAGCCGCACCGAAATCGAGGAGATCACTGCCATCGTCGCCGAGGAAACGCTCGGCGCCATCGCCGGCCTCACTGCGACACGGCAAGACGGCACGCACGCACATCTCGAGCTCTTGCTTCTGCCCTTCAACGCCCGTCCGCATACACCGGTGAGCGTCACCGGCGTGCTCGCCCCGTTCGATGACGAATATGGTGCACTTGGCGAATTCGCCCTCACCTCGTGGCGCTATCTGCACCAGCCGGAAAAGCTGTTGCCCCGCGCCATTCGCAAGCTGCAGATCGCGCGCGGATTGATGGTATATGAGGGGCTGAGATAGGCGCCCGCCCCGGGCGCGCTGGAAGCAACGTGCAATCACATTGGCGCTGCGCCAAGCCCTCCGATCTGCCGGCGATCATCGCGATCGCGGCGGCCATCCATCCCGATCTGCCGGAACGCGCGGACGTGCTGGCGGAGAAGATGAGCTTGTTTCCGGAGGGCTGCCGAATGCTCACCGCAGGAGACGACGTCTTTGGCTACGGCATCGCTCATCCCTGGACGCTCCACCAGATTCCGCCGCTCGACGACTACCTGCAAAAACTGCCGCCCGCGCCGGACTGCCTCTACTTGCATGACGTCGCGGTGATGCCCGCCTCGCGCGGCAATCGCGTTGCGACATCGTACATCGAGACGCTCGCACGCCTGGCGCGCGCGAACGGAATCGAACATCTCGCGCTCGTCTCCGTCTACGACACCGCTTCATTCTGGTCGCGCCATGATTTTCGCGTGATCGCGCCCGATGCGGCGTTGCGCATCAAGCTGGCATCCTATGGAGAGGGCGCAAGATACATGGTCCGCGATCTCAATCAGCGCGGTTTGCGCGGCGCCTAGTGTGGCGCAGTGTGCAGGCCTGCCGTCGCCGCGGATCGTTCACGTTGCCGTGTAGCCGCTCGAACCGGTCTTCATCCGACCCCGTCCAACGGCTGAGCGGGCCGTTCCGGGCTTCGCCGAACCGAAGGCTGGAGAATTCCGATGTTTACGAAATCCAGATTGACGGCAATTGCATTGATCAGTTTCGCTGCGACGACCGCGATGGCCACGACCAACGCCAGCGCATTCCACGAGCGCGTTTCGACCTGCGACGTCTTCTTCCTTGCGGGGTGTGGCGCAATTCCTCCGACCGTCGCCCTGGAAGGTCGGCGAATCGTTCGCCTGCCGACGCCTCCCCGCGACACGTCCCCGACCTACATGAAGCAGACCGATCCCCGCTACAGCTCCGCAATGAATAACGCCGGAGGAGGTGGAGGTGGTGGCGGAGGCGGAGGTGGTAGCGGCGGTGGTGGCGGCGGCCGCTGAGTTCACCTGACATGACCAAACACGACGCCGCCGGCGTGCCCCGGCGGCGTCGTCTTCTTTCGCTCGCGAGGGAATGAAAGCTTCTCTTCGCCGCTTCGTGTAGGCTCTGCACAACCGGATCTCTCGAGGATGCGCGCGTGACCTCCTCCATCAAGCGGCAGTGCGGCGACTGCACGCTGTGCTGCAAGGTGATGGCGATCGAGGCGCTGTCCAAGCCCGTGAACGTGTGGTGCGCGCATTGCCGGCCTGGCCGCGGCTGCTCGATCTACGCTGAACGACCAGCCGAATGCGAAAGCTTCAGCTGCCTCTGGCTCGTCAATGATCTCCTCGACGAGCAATGGAAACCAAGCAGATCAAAGCTCGTTCTGACAACGTCGGAAGACGGTCTCGAGGTCAGGTGCGACCCAGGCTTTCCCAACGCCTGGCGCAACCAGCCCTATGCCGCGAAAATCCGCGATTGGGCGGGCGCGGGCGAGACGAACGACATGACAGTAGTCGTGATCGTCGGCCGGCGCATGATTCTCGTCGCGCCGGATCGGGAGTTCGATCTGGGGATCGTCGGACCGGACGAACGGATCGTGCGAGAACTCGAAGGCACCAAGGTGGTTGGCGCGACGGTGGCGAAGGAGACCGACCTTGGACGCACGTAACGGCGACAAGCCAGACGGGCATTGCCGGCACGCTCCTAAAGCGCGACGAGATTAGGATGAAGTCATCGCGCTTGGCCTCGACCAGAAAGGCAGCGAGATCGCTCAGAACATTCGGATGCGGGATCAAAATCGTCCCCCCTTCGGCCGCGAACTGGTCCACGAATCTGCCGCCGCAGCGCCGGCCCTTTTCGAATCCTAATCAATTCCGCAGACGCAGGCTCACCCTCCTCCGCGTAACCGTAAGCCCTGCCCTGATCATCGCCGGCATCTCGCCGCGAACGAGGTTGCTGGTACCGCGCCGCCAAGTGGTGGCGCGCGGCAGCTTGTTCTCGATCACGGACGCTGTCGTGGATGCGATCCTTGGCTCCAGCGTGTGAGTTGGTTGCGCGGCCGGCCCTCCGCCCCCCGGGACTGCAACCAACGAGACCGTGAGCCGTTTACTTCGCGCAATTCCTCGACCTACGGAGGTTTCTCATGGTCAAAAAGGCGCTTTTCGCGCTCGGCGTTGCTGCGATCCTTGCTCTCGCACCGGGCGCTGCTTCCGCACAGCGTGGCTTTCATGGCGGATTTGCAGGTGGAGGATGGCACGGTGGCGGCTGGGGCGGAGGGTGGCGTGGAGGCGGCTGGGGCTGGCGCGGACCGGCCGTGGGCCTTGGCGTCGGCTTAGGGCTCGCCAGTGCGGCGGCTTGGGGGCCCGGCTGGGGCTGGGGTGCTCCGGGTTGGGGCTATGCCGGGTGGGATGGGTGTACGAGATTGCGTCGGGTCTGGACTGGCTGGGGATGGCGCGTCGTCCCAGTAAACGTCTGTTGGTGAGATGCCGTTTTGTCGGCGGTGGCGCCAAAGGGCTCACTGCCGGTCTGGGTGTTTTCGAATATGCCGGTCTGTTCGGCGCCTAGACGCTGACGCACAGAGCGGCGTTGTGGATTGTGGGAGCGCGTTAATCTTTTCTTAACCATGCACGTCCAGCCTTGCCCTTGGTGGGGATCGTTCATCCTTTTGGGCGGGGGCTCGACGGAGGAAACGAAATGCACGGGCATGAGATGCAGCCCGAGGCCAACCTGCTTTCGGCTTTTGCGCTGATGATTTTCGGTGCCTTGGGTGTTGGCCTGCCGATGGCTCTGGTCATCATTTGGTTCTGTTCCTGAAAGAGAACCAACAAACTTCGATATCGGCCTTCGATCGGCTTCGCGCATTTAGCGCATGCAGGGAGTTTCCTGCTTGCTCGGCGTTCGGCCGAATACACCGCCTGGGAGAAAGCCCCCGGAGAGGAACTTCTCCGGGGGCGTTTCGGATGTGTGAGGTTGGGTACGTCCGCCAGCCCTCGCCACGATCCTAGACTTGACTATGACCGCACTTGATCTTGCGCAGGATACGGCAGCGATGCGTCATTGTTGTGAAGCCCGCTTGGTTGTGAAGCCCGCTTGGCGAGAATCGGCGCCGACATGGCCCGCCGCCCCTCACGCCATCTGCCGGCCCCGAGAGGCTTTCATTTTTCGCTCGTCAGGTGTTTCAGCATCGCCTCGCAGGCCGCCATCGCCTGATCGAACGTCTTGAACGGCGAGCCGAAGACCCTGATCGCGCCACGGC
This sequence comes from Bradyrhizobium sp. UFLA05-108, assembly GCF_059803455.1. Taxonomy (NCBI): domain Bacteria; kingdom Pseudomonadati; phylum Pseudomonadota; class Alphaproteobacteria; order Hyphomicrobiales; family Nitrobacteraceae; genus Bradyrhizobium; species Bradyrhizobium sp. UFLA05-108. The sequence goes on from NZ_JBANAZ010000070.1 coordinate 15,148, forward strand.
TCTGGTCAACCGGCCGCCATGACGCGACATAGCCAGCGCTTCCGTGAAAACCGGTCCCGGTGGGACTTTCGAAACTGATCACGAACGAAAAGCCGTCGCTGCTCGCGCTCCATATTTCCATGTGTTCGACGGCACGGTGGAACTGCAGGGACATGGCAATCGCAGCCAATCAGCCCTCGTCTGCCGTTTCGCGCCGCGGCCGCAGTCCGGGCGAACTGACCCAGCGCTCGACATTCAATCTGGCTTCCAATTCCAGCGCTTTCCAAAGCAAGTCGTCGCGTTTTTTGCCCAACGGCAGCTTTTCCGCAGCCACAAACAACTCCGCGATCTCGGGAGGCAAATCCTGTGTTTTCTCCACCATCACTCAACCTTGCCGGTATTGAGTGCTCATTTCAAAACACAACCCCCACGTGCGGCAAGTGTACTTTGTGCCATCGGCCCTGGAACAGGGAAGTAATCGCGTCGCTCAACGTGTGGCGGATGGCCGGGAATCGAGATCGCATCCCCTATACATCCCATGCAGCTGTTTGCCTTCGAGGAAAACTGTGCGGGGAGTTAGACCTCCGCGACTATCGAGCCACTGTTGAATTGGCGAAGGATACATCGAATACAGCATCCGGGTCGCTCCACGATCTGTAAAGGTGCGCCCATTCCTGCCGAAGTCCCATGCAGCATGAAAGGCAAGTCTCGCTCTGGATGTTACGCAGATATTATCCGGAGCGATGGTTGCAAGGACGATCGTGCAGGCGGAGGCGCACAGGCCGTCGATGACGACCGATTGACGCGAGGCGCGCAATTTCTCGTATCTTTCGATGTAGTAGCCAATCTGTCCGCCTCGATCATTCGTAATGCGAACCACGGCATGGCTCGTCCCCGTGCCAGTGAGTAAGAGCATTCCCGCGACGACCCCTGCCGGAAATCTCATGTTGCTCGCTCGACGAATGTGATGCCGATCCGCTGGCAAGATGACCGTGGGGCAGCTTGGGATGATTTCGGCTCTGAGAATGTTGACCTAGGTCAACGAACTTGCCGAACGGGGCCACTCCAATCCAGCCCGCTAATGCAGGGGTGGGTTGGTTGGCAGAGGGCGTTACCCACCTCTCCTCCGTGCGCTAACCAAAGCGGTAGCTTCGTCTAACCACACTACGGCAACCTTGCAGCACGCGACGAATGGACCCTTGTCGCGTCAGCAGTTCGATCCCAAATCGCTGCTGCACAACGCGACACGGAGGACTCATGACCGACAAGGTATCACTTGCCGACAAGCTTGCGACATTCCACCAATTCTGGTCGCCGCGCACCGTCGCTACCTTCAACGATTGCGACGTGATGGTGGTGAAGGTGAAGGGAGAGTTCACCTGGCACAAGCACGATGACACCGATGATTTCTTTCTCGTCCTGAAGGGCAGCCTCGACATCGAATTGCGCGATCGCACGGTGACACTCGAGCCGGGTCAGCTCTACATCGTCCCCAAGGGCGTCGAACATCGGCCCGTGGCGCGCGACGAGGTTCATCTTCTGTTGATTGAGCCGACCGTCTATCGAAGGCTAGTCCCGAAACGTCGCCAGCTTGCTGAAACCGCCGACCAGCCTTGCTCTGGCTTGCGCGATATAGTCGCGCGCTGAACGGCTCAAGGCGCGGACAGCCCGCCAAGCCTCGGTTGCTTGCAGCCATGCCCTCACCTTGGCGAACTTTCCATAGGCCCAGGCAAAAGTCGGAATCCTCATCAGCTTGTCACGCGTGAGATGGAACAGGCGCTCGACCAGCACGAGCTTGAGCAGCTCGCCGATGATGAAAGCCACAGCGCCGCTGACAACCTGCCCCGTCGCGGCGAGGTAGGCGGCGATGGGCTTGATCGGCTCCAGCATGATCACAGGCACGGAAAACAGCGCGAGCGAAGGATAAGGCGGCAGCGATCTGATCCAGGCCCGCAACCGCTTGAACTCCAGATGCCGCCCAAGCCAGCGTGATATGGGCCGCGCCACGGCCATGAAGGCCGCGTCCACCAGAAAGTAGACGATGGCCAGAATATAGGTGACAGGTTCCAGGATTCGCTTCACGGTCATTCTCCCGCGAAGTGAAAGCCGGAACTTGGGCCTAAGTTTCACCTCAGCGTGGATATCTCGCGAATTCCTGATGGAACTTTTTGGGCATCGAAGTTGACCGAGGCGATCGTTTCTTCCTTCTCCCCATGCAAGGCAGAAGAAAACAAGAGATCACCCCACCAATTCCGGCCATGGCACGATGGTCGACTTCACCGTCTTCATCGCCATCGCGTCCGCCACCGCCTGCGCGACGCCCTGTTCCGTGAACGGATAGATCGTCTGCATCTTCAGCCATGGATATTTGCCCGCCGTGCGATAGAGCATGTCGACGCCGAGCGGCAGATCGTTGCCGGTAAAGCCCCAGGAGCCCAGCACGTTGAGGTCCTTGGTGCAGATGCGATGCCAGGAGGTCTCGATCGATCCGGCGTCTGTGAACTGACCCATCTCGACATAGGTGCCGCCGTCTCGCAGCATCTCGACGCCCTCGGGACCGGCTGAGGGATGGCCCGAGCAGTCCATCACGAGATCGGCGCCGAAACCGCCGACGATGTCGCGCACGGCCTTGATGCGATCCTGCGGCGTCTTCAGCTCCTCGATGTTCACCGTCGCCTCCGCGCCGAACACGCGCGCGAGTTTTAATCGTGGCTCTTCCGGCGCCCCGACGCAGATCACGCGCCCCGCACCCATCTCCCGCGCAGCCGCGACCGCCAGAATGCCGATCGGACCGGAGCCCTGGATCACGACCGTGTCGCCCCAGGTAAAGCCACCGGCGCGGCTTGCGCGGTTGAAGGCGCGGATGCAGGACGTTAGCGGCTCGGATAGCGCGCCCAGCCGCAGCGACATGTCGTCGGGCAGCTTGTAGATCTTGGTGCCCGGCAGCATGTCGAGATCGACATAGACATACTCGGCCCAGCCGCCCCATAGATGCGGTGCCTTGTCGAAGCCGAGATAGCGGCCGTAATAGACCGGCGTCAGGCATTTGTTGGCCGTCGCCGGATAATGGATGCAGTAGTAGCAACGGCCGCAGGGCATCAACGGCGGGATCATCACCTTCGATCCGACGTGAAGCGGCTTGCTCATGAAATCTTCGGTGAACTCGTCGCCGCATTCGACGATGACGCCACCGAGCTCGTGTCCGAGCGTGAATGGCCAGGGCAACGGTTTTGGCCAATGCCCCCTGAGAATGTGCAGGTCGGTGCCGCAGACGCCGCAGGCGCCGACCTTGATCAGCGCCGCCTTCTTCCCAACCTTCGGCCACGGTACGGTGCGGATCACGGGTTCGGCGCCCGGCCCCGCATGGGTGCATACGCGGATTGACTCCATGGCTATTTCCTCACTGCCCGTCTTGTGTTGAATGTCGCAGGCTGCGGTAGAGCCTATGTGAGGTTCGGCCTCCTGCCAACCGCGGCCGTAACTGCTGCAGGGCCGCCCGACGAAGACGCCAGAACCTAACTCTCGCCACGCTCTTACCCAGGTCATCGATTGAACATTCACATCTCGACGAAACCGGCGGCTGCACCGAGCTCGTTCGCAGCGATGCAGTCGCGCCCCTATCGTGCGCAGTTCGTGGCCTACGTGCTGGCCATGATGGCAGACAATATCGAACACGTGATCAGCTATTGGGTGGTGTTCCAGAAATTCCACTCGCCCGCGCTGGCGGGCTTTGCGGTGCTGTCGCACTGGTTGCCGTTCCTGCTGTTTTCCGTCGCCGTCGGCAGCCTCGCCGACCGCTTTGATCCGCGCCGCATCATCCAGTGCGGCATGCTGCTGTTCATCGTTGCCTCGACCGGATGGGGCATCTTCTTCATCACCGATACGATCCAGATGTGGCACGCGATGCTGCTGCTGGTCATCCATGGATGCGCGGGCGTCCTGTGGCAAACGCCCAACCAGCTCCTGCTCTACGATCTCGTTGGACCTGCCGATCTGCCGAGCGCGGTGCGCCTGAATGCGATGGCGCGCTATCTCGGCATCCTGGTCGGACCTGCCGTCGGCGGCGTCATCATGCTGACGCTCGGCACCTCGCACGGCATCATCTTCAACACGTTGTTCTATCTGCCCATGCTGCTCTGGCTGTTCTGGGCGCCGGCGCGGGACACAAGCGTGGCCGCGCGACGCTTCGCCGTCCGCGGCTTGACCGACATCGTGCTCACGATCCGCTCCATCGGAACGCAGCCGGTGCTGACTGCGATGACGTGGCTGGCCGGGCTCACCTCCTTCATGATCGGCAACGCCTACCACGCGCAGATGCCAGGTTTTGCCGGCGATCTCGGCCATGGCGATCCCGGTGTGTCCTACAGTGTGCTTCTGGCGGCCGACGCCGCTGGCGCGCTGCTCGCCGGCATCGCGCTGGAATCGTGGGGTCGGCTCAAGGGCACGCCGCGGACCGCGATCACGCTGGCCATGCTGTGGAGCATCTCCCTGCTCGCCTTCGCGTCCGTGCGGATCTATCCGCTGGCGATCGTGCTGCTGTTTGCCGCAGGGTTCTTCGAGCTGTCGTTCAACACCATGGCGCAGGCACTGGTGCAATTGAATGCGCCGGCCGACATCCGCGGCCGCGTCGTGGGCCTGTTCAACATGGCAGGCCTGGGGATGCGGGCTTTTAGCGGCATCACCGTCGGCCTCGTCGGCGCGGCGATCGGCATTCACTGGTCACTCGCCCTGTCGGCCGCCGTCCTGCTGGCGCTGCTGCTCGTCCTTTATCGGTGCACGGCGCAAAAGGCATAGACCGCCTTGGCTCGAGGGGCATCCTGTCCGTTGACACGCCTCTCTCGCCGGCCCACGCTGACTGCAAAAGTCTCAAGGGGGTGAGACGTTGCGCAATCGCTGGGGCATTCTTGCGATCCTGTTCACGGTGCGCCTCACCATGGCGTTCCAGTTCCAGAGCGTGGCTGCGGTCGCCCCGCTGCTGGAACAGACCTTTGGCATCGGCCTTGCCGACATCGGCCTCCTGATCGGCCTCTACTTCACGCCGGGCATCGTGCTGGCGCTGCCGGGCGGTGCGATCGGCGCAAGGTTCGGCGACAAGAGCACCGGGCTAGCGGCCCTTGCCTTGATGATGACCGGCAGTTTCGCGATGGCGCTCGCGGGCGACTGGAGTTCGCAGATCGCAGGCCGGCTGATCGCCGGTGCCGGCGGCGTGCTGCTGAGCGTGCAGCTCACCAAGATGACCACGGACTGGTTTGCGGGCAAGGAGATCGCAACCGCCATGGGCATCGTCATCAATTCCTGGCCAACGGGAATCGCGCTCTCGCTCCTGACATTGCCGACGATCGGCACGGCGGGCGGCACCGGTGCGGTGTTCATGGCCGTCTGCGCCGTGATTGCCATCGGCATCGTGCTGATGCTGCTCTACCGGCCTCCGCCCGAGAGCGGGACGGCAGCGCCGACGTCGGCTCGTCTCGATCGGCCGACGATGACGGCGGTGATGATCGCCGGCGCAATCTGGGGCCTGTTCAATATCGGCTTTGCCATGATCCTGTCGTTTGGGCCGTCGCTGCTGGTCGAGCGCGGCTGGACCGTCGCAGCGGCAGGCTCCGTGATCAGCCTCGCTTTGTGGATCTCGGCCGTCTCCGTCCCGCTCGGAGGTTTTCTGGCCGACCGGACCGGGCGACCGCTCACTCTGCTCGTCGGCGGCAGCCTCGCCCTAGCGGTGCTGCTGGTGCTTTTGACGCGATCGGGTGCCGTGATCGCGACCGTCATCGCGATTGGTCTCGCCTCCGGCCAGCCGGCCGGCCCGATCATGAGCCTGCCGGCTCGCGTGCTCGCGCCGCGGACGCGCGCGATCGGGATGGGGCTCTTCCTCACCGTGTTCTATGTCGCCATGATGCTCGGACCGGCGGTCGCCGGACGGCTCGCCGGCTGGGCCGGAAGCGCGGCGGCGGCCCTCGATCTTGGCGCGGTCGCGTTGCTTGCCTGCCCGCCTCTATTATGGCTTTTCGAGCGCGTAGCCGCCCGACGCGCACGACCCGCCTGACCTATTCCGAACGTCCCGCCCGTTCCGCTAACGGCGCGTTAACCCTGTGCGCCTTAGGGTCGTTGGGACTCCGCCCGGGCGGGGGTCGGGTAGTGAAAATGGCGTTGGCGAACAAAAAATTTCTTCCTGCCGCCGAGGAACGTCGGCGTTTCCAGCGGGTGAAAGTACATCTGCTCGGCCGCTATATGCTGCCGGACCGCCGTGAATTCCCCTGCCAGGTGATCAACATGTCGCCGGGCGGCCTTGCTTTGCTCGCCCCCGGCATCGGCAATGTCGGCGACCGCGTGGTCGCCTATCTCGACCATATCGGCCGCGTCGAGGGCAAGATCACCCGGATCATCGACAACGGCTTCGCCATGACGGTCGGGGCAACGCCCCGCAAGCGCGACAAGCTCGCCGCCCAACTCACCTGGCTCGCCAACCGCGACATCCTCAATCTGCCGGAGGATCGCCGCCACGATCGTATCGTGCCGCGCAATCCGATCGCGGTGCTCACGCTCGAGGACGGCACCAAGATGACCTGCCGCATCATCGACCTGTCGCTGTCCGGCGCCGCCATTGCCGCAGAGAACCGGCCGCCGCTGAAATCGCAGGTCATGCTCGGCCGCGTCCAGGGCCGCGTGGTCAGAAATCTCGAGGACGGCTTTGCGCTGGAGTTCGTCCACGAGCAGCCGGTCGAGACTCTCGAAGAGAGCGTTACCGCGCGGTAAAGCGCAGCCGGCTGAAAAATCCGGCAATCGAGCCGAAAGGCGGCCTCCGCAACGCGGACGTCGCCTTTTTTCACACCTCGCGCGCATGCGGTTGCCGGTTAACGCGGTCAGCCGCGCGCGGCGAAAACGCTGAGTTCCCCGAGTCTCGGGCGTTAACGCCTACAATTTTACTCAATTGCAGTATTCTCAAATTTTAGGCGAATTCTACTCAAGTATAAATCGAATTCAGCGCTCGTTTTACTTGCATTCGTCTCGACTTGACTTGGCTCACTTAGCGGCAACGCAAAAGCTTCGTGGCAATTGTGGTCCAACAAGAAACGGGGGCCACGATGTTCGACTTCAGGGGACAGGGGAAAGGGCTGGCGGTTGCCGCCATGCTCTTCGGGATCAGCGCGACGGCGCAGGCCGGCGAAGGCCGCCTGCTCTACGCGAGCCTCGGCGACAACACGCGTGCGCCGATCGGCTGGGTCGAGTTCTGTGCCGACAATGCTGCCCAATGCCAGGGCGGTCCGTCTCAGCCGCGCGACATCGTGATGTCGCAGACGGCATGGCGCGATCTGCTGAAGGTCAATCGCTGGGTCAACGAGACCGTGAAGCCTTTGACCGACATGGAGCACTGGGGCGTGGTCGAGAAGTGGTCGTTGCCATCAGACGGCTACGGCGACTGCGAGGATTATGTGCTGTTGAAGCGCAAGATGCTGATCGATGCCGGATGGCCGCGCGAGGCCCTGCTGATCACGGTCGTGCGCGACAAGAAGGGTGAAGGACACGCGGTGCTGACGGTCAAGACCGACAAGGGCGAGTTCATTCTCGACAATCAGAATGAGAATGTCGTCGCCTGGACCGAGACCGGCTACCGCTTCGTCAAGCGTCAGTCGCAGAGCGATCCCAACGTCTGGGTCTCGCTCGGCGACACCAAGCCGGCGGTCTCCACCGCCAGCGCCAAGGACCAGTAGTTAGCAAAAGAGCGAGTTACGCGACCCGGTCACATCCCCACCCCTCCCCGTCCCAGACCGGTTCGCGCGCGCCCAGCCATCCCCCAATGGCTGGGCGCAATCTTTTTGGGGCGCTGAAATCGCACGCACCGGGAACCGAAACTTTTTTAACATAGATGAATTGCCAATGGGGGCTCGCGAGCAGTGAGGCGAGCCATGCAGTTCCTGTCGCCCGGTGACGTGTTTCTGATGTCGATGATCACCGGCCTCGTTTTCCTGCTCGAGGTCGGATTTTTCATTCTATTCGGCGTCATTTGACGCCAACGCGAAAACTGTTCCGAAGAACGGAACAGGCGACCTCCGAGATCGTTCAATTGCGGCTGGAGGATCTCCACCATGCGCGTAACCGATTGCGCGTCGCCACGCAGTCCGACTGAGGTTTGCAGCCGCATCGTGAACGATCGCATCGCCCAATCGCTCGCGCAGTTGCGCATCTCGTTGGACCTCCTGAAGCACAAAGTGCATATCGCGCCCGAGCTTGAAGTGACATGAAAAATCCTTCGCCCGGAATGCGCAGGGCACTGCGCCAGGCTCAGCTCTACGGGCATCTGGTCGTCCGAAATGACAGGCTGTATCACCCCGGAGGCAACCATCCGATCTGCTCCATTCAGACCGCGCGGGAGATGGTCAGGTCCGGGTGGATGAGGAAGCGAGACGGCGAATACGAGATCACGCAAGACGGACAGCTCGCCGTCGAAAGCGAAAGCTTACATTGACGCTGGTACTCGGGCCTGGCCGCAGCTCCTACCGGAGGGTTGCGATCCGCGCCTCAGGCGCCAAGCACGTCGGAAAGCCGCGGCTCGTCAGCGGCCGGCTCTTTCAGAAACAGCTCGGCCTCGATCTCCGTAAGATGTGAGAGCATCAACTCGCGTGCCTGCAACTTGTCCTGCCTGCGGATCGCGGTAACGATCTCGGCGTGATGGCTGGTGCCGCAGGCGGGCGTGTCGTGGCGGCGATAGAGCAAGATGATCAGGGAGGAGCGCGCGATCAGCTCCTTGAGGAAGCCGGCATAGATGCTGTGACCGGACATCTCGGCGACCAGCCGGTGAAACTCGCCGGACAGCCGGATCGAGGCCCTGGCGTCGCCGCGGGTTTCCGCCGCATGCTCCTCGGCGAGATGTCGTTGCAGGCGCTCAAGCCAATCCGGCGACACCGCGTCGATGGCGTGATCGACGATCGACGGCTCAATCAGCCGCCGCGCCTCGAACACCTCGCGCGCATCGGCCGGCGTCGGCCGCGCAACGAAGGCGCCACGATTCTTCTCGATGCTGACGATCCCCTCATGCGCGAGCTGGTGCAGCGCGGTGCGGACCAAGGTGCGGCTCGCGCCGTAGATCTCACCAATTTCGTCCTCGCCGAGCTTGGTGCCCGGCAGCAGCCGATGCTCGAGGATCGCGGTCGTCACACCCTCCCGGATACGGCTGACGCGGTCACTGCCATTATCGGCTGCGAGCGATGCGTCAGACTTCGGTTGAGCTTTGGCGGCCATAGATTTTGGCTTGCTGAATGTGGGCTCGTTGATTTGGGGCTCGGTCGTCAAATCAGGCTCCAAAGGTTAGTCGACCAGCCGTATCCAATGACAGGCGAAACTTTATACAATCCCTGATCATTTTGTGTGCATAATGCTCCCTAGCGGCCACCGCTGCGCCGCCCGGATTTGCGATCTCCGGGCTAATGATCTGACATTGCTACGCAGTTCCGAAAAAATGCCGCGGACTTCCGCTTGGCACGGGCCTTGCCGAGGGAAGCGGTAAATCGCCCTTTCCCTGGGAGCTCCATGGCCCTTCCCGCCGCCCTCGAACTGGTCTCGGTCACCAAGCGCTATGACACGACGCTGGCGGTCGACAGCGTCAACCTCAAGATCCCGGCCGGCACCTATTGCTGCCTGCTCGGCCCCTCCGGCTGCGGCAAGACCTCGACGCTGCGCATGATCGCCGGTCATGAGGCGGTCAGCGAGGGTGACATCATCCTCGGCCCCCACAACGTCACCGGCCTGCCGCCCGCCAAGCGCGGCACGGCGATGATGTTCCAGTCCTACGCGCTGTTTCCGCATCTGACGGTGCTCGACAATGTTGCGTTTGCGCTGAAGATGCGCGGCATCGATCGTGCGACGCGCCACAAGCGCGCCGGCGAGCTGCTCGAACTGGTGGCAATGACGCCCTATGCCGCGCGCCTGCCGGCGCAGCTCTCCGGCGGCCAGCAGCAGCGCGTGGCGCTGGCCCGCGCGCTGATCACCGAGCCGCAGATCCTGCTGCTCGACGAGCCGCTCTCCGCACTCGACCCGTTCCTGCGCGTCAGGATGCGCGGCGAGTTGAAGCGGCTCCAGCGCGAGCTCGGCATCAGCTTCATCCAGGTCACGCACGGCCAGGAGGAGGCGATGGCGCTCGCCGACCACATCGTGGTGATGAACGGCGGACGGATCGAGCAGCAGGGCAGCGCCCGCGACATCTTCCACCATCCGCGGACCGAGTTCGTCGCGCGCTTCATCGGCGGACACAACGTGCTCTCCGATGCCGGCCAGATGATCGCGGTGCGCGCCGATCAGCTCGGCATCAAGCCGATCGCGGACGGCGCTTTCGGCGCGCCGGCGCTTTTGACGGAAACCGAGTACCAGGGCTCCTACGTCGCCGTCTCGCTCACGCTCGACGACGGCACCGCCCTGTTCTCCCACGTTCCCGAGGCCACCTTCGACGCCCACCCCTTCCGTCCGGGTGATCGCGTGCTGGCCACCTGGGATCCCGCCAAGGCGCAGCGTCTGCAATAGCGCCATCCAGTCCAGAAAATGCGCAACACAGAGGAGTGACTGATATGACAGAGACGACGAGGAAGACTGGCGTCAGCCGCCGCACATTGTTGAAGGGGACCGCGGGCCTCGCAGGTTTCGCAGCCGGCTCCGGCGCCATCACCGGCTTCCCCTACGTGATGTCGGCCGAGCCGAAAGTGCTGCGCTATCTCGGCACCGCCGTGAACGAGGGCGATGACATCTCGAAGCAGTGCCTGAAGGACACTGGCATCAAGATCGAATACATCACCGCGACGACCGACGACGTCACCAAGCGCGTGATGACCCAGCCGAACTCCTTCGACGTGCTCGACACCGAATATTTCTCGCTGAAGAAGCTCGTGCCCTCCGGCAACATCCTTGCCCTCGACGCCAAGAAGATCAAGGAATTCGACAACATCACGCCCGTCTTCACCAAGGGCGAGACGCCCGGCGGCAAGAAGATCGGCAATCAGGGCACCGCGCCCTGGAAGGTGCTCTATCTCGAAGGCAAGGACTCCAAGACTTTCGCCAAGTCGGCGACCGAATTCGTGACGCTGATCCCCACCGTCTACAACGCCGACACGCTCGGCATCCGTCCCGATCTCATCAAGCGCCCGATCAACTCGTGGGCCGAGCTGCTCAATCCCGAGTTCAAGGGCAAGGCCTCGATCCTCAACATCCCCTCGATCGGCATCATGGATGCAGCGATGGTCGTGGAAGCCACCGGCAAGTACAAATATGCCGACAAGGGCAACATGACCAAGGAAGAGATCGATCTCACCATGAAGGTGATGACCGAAGCCAAGAAAGCTGGCCAGTTCCGCGCTTTCTGGAAGGACTTCAACGAGAGCGTCAACCTGATGGCCTCGGGCGAAACCGTCATCCAGTCGATGTGGTCACCGGCTGTCACCAAGGTCCGCTCGATGGGCATTGCCTGCACCTTCCAGCCGCTGAAGGAAGGCTACCGCTCCTGGGCCTCGGGCTTCTGCGTCTCCAAGGGCGTGTCGGGTGCGAAGCTCGACTGGGCCTACGAGTTCGTGAACTGGTTCCTGTCCGGCTACGCCGGCGCGTATCTCAACCGCCAGGGCTACTACTCAGCCGTGCTCTCAACCGCAAAGGCGCACATGGAGCCCTACGAGTGGGCCTACTGGATGGAAGGCAAGCCCGCCGAGAAGGACATCAAGGCGCCCGACGGCTCGCTGCTCGAGAAGGCCGGTGCGGTGCGCGACGGCGGCTCCTATGAGGACCGCATGGGCGGGGTCGCCTGCTGGAACGCGGTCATGGACGAGAACGACTACATGGTCCGCAAGTGGAACGAGTTCATCGCAGCGTGATGGACACGTCAGACGAGCTCTTGCAACAGGCATCCCCGGACCTCGCCCGGGGACCGGGACAGGCGCGCCAGAAAGCGGCGCGTCTGTCACCCTCCTTCATCTCCTGGCTGCAGGCCGGGCCGATGATGCTCGTCTTTCTCGCCTTCTTCCTGATCCCGCTGGTGTTCGTCGTCATCGTCTCCTTCTGGGACTACAACGAATACCAATTGCTGCCGGCCTTCTCCGGCCGCGGCTACACCGACACGTTCGAAGGCTGCATCGCGCAGCTCCCCGATCTCTGCACGATCGGCAAGACCTATGTGAAGACTCTGAAGCTGTGCTTCATGGTCTGGGCGATCACGCTGTTCATCGGCTTCTGGGTCGCCTACTTCCTCGCCTTCCACATCAGATCCAAGACCTGGCAGATGGGCCTGTCGCTGCTCTGCACGATCCCGTTCTGGACCTCGAACGTGATCCGCATGATCGCCTGGATTCCGCTGCTGGGGCGCAACGGCCTCGTCAATTCCGGGCTGCTCAAGATCGGCGTGATCGACCAGCCGGTCGAATGGCTACTTTATTCCGAATTCTCCGTGGTGCTGGCGCTCGTGCACCTCTTCACCTTCTTCATGGTGGTGCCGATCTTCAACTCGATGGTGCGTATCGACAAGTCGCTGATCGAGGCCGCCTATGACGCCGGCGCCACCGGGTTCCAGACCCTTGTCAACGTCATCATTCCCCTCGCCAAGCCCGGCATCGTGATCGGCTCGATCTTCGTCATCACCATCGTGATGGGCGACTTCATCACCATCGGCGTGATGGGCGGCCAACAGATTGCCGCCGCCGGCAAGATCATCGAGACCCGGCTCAACGCACTGCAATTCCCGGCTGCCGCGGCGAACGCCGTGATCCTGCTCGTCATCACCTTCCTGATCATCACCATGATGTCGCGCATCGTCGACATCAGGAAGGAGCTGTGATGCGAGAGGGACGCCCGCGCAGCTTCTACGTTCTTGCCGTGTTCTTCGCGGCCTACGTGCTGTTTCTCTATGGCCCGATGATCGCGATCTACATCCTGTCGTTCCAGGGGCCTCAGGGCGGCCTCACCTTTCCTATGAACGGGGTCTCGACCTATTGGCTGTCAAAGCTGTTCCAGGGCACCGGCATCGTCGATCTCGGCGCCGCCTTCCGCCGCTCGCTGCTGCTCGGGCTCGTCGTGATGGCGGTCACCGTCGTGCTGTCGGTCGCCGCCGGCATGGCCTTTCGCCGCAAGTTCAGGGCGCAGAGCATTTTGTTCTATTCGGCGATCGCGAGCCTCATTGTACCCTCCATCATCACCTCGCTCGGCATCTCCCTGGAATTCCGCATCATCGACGATCTCATCAAGGCGCACTGGAATGAGAATTTCGAGACCTCGATGGGCCTGCTCACCTCGGGGCTAGGCGCGCATCTGACCTGGACGCTGCCGTTCGGCCTGCTCATCATGTTCGCGATCTTCAACCGCTTCGACCCCAGACTCGAGGAAGCCGCGCGCGATCTCGGCGCAACGCCCTGGCAGACCTTCCGCCACATCGTGCTGCCGATCATCCTGCCCTCGGTGATCGGCATCGGGCTGTTCGGCTTCACGCTGTCCTGGGACGAGCTCGCCCGCTCCAGCCAGGCGATCGGATCGGTCAACACGCTGCCGCTGGACCTGCAGGGCCTCACCACCACGGTCACGAAGCCCGACATCTATGCGCTCGGCACCATCATCTCCGCGGTCTCCTTCGCCGTGATCACACTCGCGCTCGGCACCATCCACATGCTGAACAAGCGGCAGGCCGCAAAGGGCTCGGATGCCGGCAAGGGACTGGTGTGACCTGATGCGTCTTCACATCGTCAATCCCAACACTACGGCCGCGATGACGGCAAAGATCGCCGCGGCAGCGCGTGCCGTCGCCTTGCCGGATACGGTGATCGACGCCCGCCAGCCCACGATGGGCCCGGTCTCGATCGAAGGCTTCTACGACGAAGCCTTCGCCGTGCCCGGCATGCTCGGCTGCATCCGCGATGCCGATCGCGATGGCGCGGACGCCCACATCATCGCATGTTTCGACGACACCGGCCTCGATGCGGCGCGTGCGATCGCAAAGGCACCGGTGATCGGCATTGGAGAGGCCGCCTTTCACATGGCGAGCCTGATTGCGGCGCGCTTCTCGGTGGTGACGACGCTCGCCGTCTCCATCGTGCCGATCGAGCATAATTTGCGGAAATACGGCCTCGCCGAGCGCTGCGCCCGCGTCCGTGCCGCCGAAATTCCCGTGCTCGCGCTCGAGGAGCGCAATGCCGATGCGCTCGGCAACATTTCCAGCGAGATCACGGCCGCAATCCGCGAGGACCGAACGGAGGCCATCGTGCTCGGCTGTGCCGGCATGGCCGACCTCGCCGGCGAGCTCGCGGCGAAGCACGGCCTCCCCGTCGTCGACGGCGTCGCCGCCGCCGTCCCGCTCGCTGAGGCCCTGGTGCGACTCGGCCTGACGACGTCGCGGCTAGGACCCTATGCGACGCCACGGCCGAAGACATATTCGGGGCCGTTGAGCGGTTTTCAGCCCTGAATCCCACGGTCCGAATGGCCATATTAGGCCGCTACGGCCCTTTTTCGGGCCTTAGCCTCTTTTTGGTCCCATTTCCTGCCGAAATGTAACGTTTTCGGGACGTCCCGGCGGCCGTTGCCGCTGGTCTTCGCCACTTCAGTTCATTTTTGGGCTTTGTCAGCGATGATCGATCTCGCACCGCGCGATGCGCGAACCAGCGCCTTCACCCGTCTCGGCAGCCAGCCGATCGCGCTCACGGCTGCGAGCCTGCTCCTGCTCATCACCGGCGTCACCTCAATCGCAATCTGGCGCGTCTATACCGGTACCGCCCCGGAGTCCGACCGGGTGGTCACCGCCCGGCTGCTGCAGGCCCGCACCGCGCAGGCCTCCGAGCAGCTCGTGGAGAAGACCAGAGGGCTGGAAGCCACCCAGCAGGAATCCATCGACCAGCTCCAGGTGGTTCAGGACCAGCTTCTGACTGTCAAACGGCTGCTCGCCTCGCAGCAGGCCGACACCAAGCGCCTGTCCGAGCAGGTCGCGACCCTGACCGAATCCATCGACGGGCTCAAACAGTCCTTCGCCAGCACGCAGGCCACGGAGACCGAGACGCCGTCGGTTACCCGCAAGAAACCGGCGCGCCGCCATGCCAGCATGCGCAGGCGGAGCAGGTCGCGAAGCTGATCCGGCCGGCGGCGATTCGTTCCCGCCCCACGCACCAAAATTTTGCGGCATGTGAACTGGATCACATACCCCCGTATGATTCCGCGTCATGCTCCCGGCTACCGGATGGCGTGAGCCAATTTCAATATCCGGGGCTGGCAAGGTCGTTGGCGGTATACTGCGTCAACGGCCTTGTTTTTTACGGCTGCTTTTCAACCACTTAAGGGATCGG
This sequence comes from Bradyrhizobium sp. UFLA05-108, assembly GCF_059803455.1. NCBI lineage: Bacteria > Pseudomonadati > Pseudomonadota > Alphaproteobacteria > Hyphomicrobiales > Nitrobacteraceae > Bradyrhizobium > Bradyrhizobium sp. UFLA05-108. The sequence continues at coordinate 30,414 of NZ_JBANAZ010000070.1, forward strand.
CCGTCTCTGCCGGCTCAGCAGCCGCGGCAGATGCTCTTCACCGTCTTGTCGATCTGCTTGTTCTCGGCATCGACCGCCGAGTCGACTGACTTGTCTCGGTCTCTACCGGATCCCATGCCAACGGTCCCCCCGGAGGACTGCGCGGTGCCCAGGCTGTTCGTCCCCCGCGGCGGAGCAGCCTGCCCCGCCGCCCCGGCGCCGCCACGACCGTTAGCGGACGTCGTCGGACTGGTCGTCACGGAGCCACTCCCCGTCGCGCCGGACGTCGCACTGCCGCTGCTTCCGCCCGTGCCACCTCCACTGCCCTGTGCGAACGACGTCGTCGGCATCGCAAGGACCGCGAGAGTAAGCATCGCTGCCGAAACTGTTGCGGGCAATCTGATCATCGGAAACTCTCCCTTTCGAGCACCAACGATGGGCATACAGCCGCGTTCCGGAACAATTCCGTCACGCACGATTTGATGAGGGAGGCAGCGACGATCATGCGCAAGCTGATCGCATTCGACGAGGACACTTTCGGCAAACTCAAGCAGCTTGCGCGCGATCGCATGGAGACCCTTCAGGATCTGGCGGACGAGGCGTTCGCGGACCTGCTGGAAAAGCACGGTATACCGGCCGACCTGAAGGACGCGCTGCGCAAGAGCGCCAAGCTCGATCAGGCAAATGCCAAGCGAACCGCGCGTTCAAGATCCGGAAAGGCAAAGTGATGATGGCTGATCGCGATCCCTTCGCCGAAGGCGAGCGCGCCGCGCGCGAGAACATCCCGCGCGAAGCCAATCCATATCTGGACGGCAGCGACGAACACGCGCTGTGGGCCGCGGGCCACGAGAAGATCGCTGGATCCCGCGAAGCCCAAGAATCCGGAGGAGCTGAGTCCGAAGGGAGCTGACGAGCGACGTCAGCCGATCCGCTTCAAGCCCTTCTTGAAGCGCGGGCCGTTGGCGACGTAGAACTTCGCCGCGCTGCCCATTCTCGCGACCTGTGCGTCGTCGAGCGTGCGGATTACGCGCGCCGGCGAGCCGATGATCAGGGATCGTTCGGGAAATTCCTTGCCTTCGGTGATGACGGAGCCGGCCCCGACGATGCTGTTACGGCCGATCTTCGCGCCGTTCATCACGATCGCGCCCATGCCGACGAGCGCGCCGTCCTCGACGGTGCAGCCGTGCAGGACCACGTTGTGACCGACGGTGCAGTTCTTGCCGATGACGAGGGGAAAACCGAGATCGGTGTGACAGGTCGAGCCGTCCTGCACGTTGGAGCCCTCGCCGACCTCGATCCACTCATTGTCGCCGCGCAGCACCGCGCCGAACCAGACGCTGGCGCCAGGCTTGAGGCGCACGCGTCCGATCACGGTCGCGGTGTCGGCGATGAAGTAGTTGCCGTCGGCGGGAAGGTCGGGCGCCTGCCCGTCAAGCTCGTAGATCGCCATGGAGGTCTCCTGTCAGGAAATCTTGGCATAGCGGAGCTGTGACGTTCAAGCAAAGGGCCCAAAGCGCGATGAAGCATCATCGCGCTTTAGGTTATTGTTTGAGCATGATCTTTTCGGAAAACCGCTTCACACTTTTCCGGATCATGCTCCAGAACGCCGCAAGGCGTGCGTTCAAGCCAGCACGCCGGCGGCGCGCAGCGTCATCAGGAAGAACGTGCCGCTCATCATGCTCCAGAAGCCCGCGATGATGGTTGCCATCATCACGAATTCCATGCGGCGGCTCTCCAGCCGCGCGCCGCGCAGCGTATTGCGCATGATGATGAAGGGCGCCGCGAACACCAGGAACGGCACGGCCGCAAATGTCTTCGGCGCCACACCCTCCTGCAACAGCCCGAAGCCGGCAGGCCGCTGCGAAAGAGCCTGGTATCCGTTCACGAGCGCGCCCGCGAGTGCGAACCCGATGCAGATGGAGAAAAAGGAATTCAAGGTCTCAGGAGTCATCGGAAGTTCCGCCCGTACGCAACGCCGCTCCCTTCCTGTGACAAAAAGTGCCGGTTAACGCTACATTAGCCTTAAGAAAAGGTTAACGCAGCGTCCCGCCGACGTCATCCCCCCATGGGGACCGCAGGCTGCGCGGAACCGCCGCCGCGTGGCATATTCGCCCTTGATTCGTCGGCCATCGGCCGACCTTGTGGCGACCCATTGATGAGCGTGTTCTCGGCAACTTCCTCCCGCGGCCGTCCGGGCCGGACAAGGGCGCATCTCGCCCCGCTCGTGCTCGGCGGTATGTTCGCGGCAGGCGCGGTGGCCGTGGTCGCCTATCTGCTGTGGCCGACCTGGGGGACTGTGGTCGGCGCGAGTGCGCCGGACAGGCTGCCGGTCAGCGTCGGCGGCACGCTGTTCAACGTACCGACGGCAGCGATCCGGATGAAGATCCAGCGGCACTCCGGACCGCAGGAGCGCATCGACATCGATTTCCTCTACCCCTCGCTCGAGGTGCCGGGCGCACCAAAGCATGTCAGTGCCGACGCAGCTGAGGCGACAATGCAGCCGATCGACCGCATCTTCCTGTCGATCGCGGCGCATCACGATGCGCTCGCGCCGGAGCTCCGGGTCAGCACCATCTATCCGCGCTATCTCGATCAGGCCGCCACCTCGCCGGAGGACGGGCTGACGATGCGAATGTTCCGCGCAGACACGCCCTATGGCAGCGAGGACCTGTTCTCCGCGATGAGCCCCGAGCTGACCGCGCGCTGCACGCGCGATGCGGCGACCCCCGGCATGTGCCTTTCGGAGCGCCGCGTCGACGGCGCCGACCTCACCTTCCGATTTCCCCGAAGCTGGCTGCCGCAGTGGCGCGAGGTGGCGGAGGCGATGGACAGGCTGACGGCGCAGTTGCGCGGCCCGAAGGGCTGAGCGCGGTCTCTCTGCCCTGCTGCGAGCCTCCAGCCAAAAATATCGAAAACAACCTCATGCAAAGTAGCCGGGCGGCGGCATCGCGAATTTCGTCTTTTCAGAATATTACTTGACGCGTCGGGCAAATCAGGGGCACGGTGTCATCCTGCCGCGCTGATCGTGTCACCCCTGCCCAGGTCCAGGTCGAAATCCAGTCCTCGCGGTCGGAGGAGCATATCGGATCGCATCAGTGGCGACCTCCTTTGATTTCGAACATCAACCTGTCCAGCCCGAAGAAAGAGACAAGGTCGCTGCCACTCCCTTGTCAGGGGTGGACCGGAGTGGCTCGGTCCTTTCTTGTGCAGCTTGTGATCCAACCAGCCGGCCTCACATCAATACTGATCAAGCGGGGCAAGCTCGTTGAGCAATATTCCGGCAGCAACGGAGGAGAACTCGTATGGGAACATTCGTCCTTGTCCCAGGGGCAGGCGGCATGCCTTGGTATTGGCACCGCGTCGCCCCGCTCATTCGCGCGGCGGGACACGAAGCCATCGCGGTCGATCTCCCCGGCGACGACAGGAATTCCGGTCTCGCAGCGTATGCGGACATCGTCATCCGCGCGATCGCGAAACGAAGCGACGTGATACTTGTCGCCCAGTCGCTCGCGGGCTTCACAGCGCCCCTCGTTTGCGTGCGTGCGCCCGTGCGGATGGCCGTGTTCGTCAACGCGATGATCCCCGAGCCCGGAGAGACCGCCGGTGCATGGTGGGCCGCTACAGGAGCGGTGGAAGCGAGGGAAAACGCTGCGACGTGCCGCGGCTATGCGACGGAATTCGATGTGGCAACCTATTTTCTGCACGACGTGCCGCAGGACGTGCTGCGCACCGGCCCGGAACAACCACGCGAGGAAGCCGACGTCGTTTTCGGCGAGCCCTGTCGCTTCGAGCGCTGGCCCGACATCCCCATTCATGTTCTTGCGGCAAAAGACGACCGTTTTTTCCCGGTAGAATTTCAACGGCGTGTCGCACGTGAAAGGCTCGGAAAGGAGGTAGACGAAATTCCCGGTGGCCATCTCGTCGCCTTGTCAAATCCGGAAGGGCTGACCGATCGCCTTCTTGCGTATGAGAGGGCCTGACACGCTAACCCACAGGATGGTTGAAGCGGAGCGACACCCATCAATCACGCTGTGCTAACGGACTTGTAGTCTGCCCCGAAGACCGGCCGGCGAATTCTTCGGTCGCGACGATGCATTCGACGTTCCACCGGAGTGGATCGCGAGATGATGGTATCGCTACGCTCCACCATCCTACGAATCGCGCTTGTTCTACCCCGGCTCGATCCGCGAGAACCGAAAATTGCAGTGGCTCGCGCCGCCCGCCAGCGTTTGTGTCCGCTCCAACCGAATGCCACGTGTTGCATACGCATCGAAATCGAGCCCGCAAATGTGCGGCAAGATTTCTTGATCTCCGTGGCGAGCTGCGAATTTGCAGAAGCCGCAGGCCTTGTAATTGATGCCGAAATCAAAGTTGTCGCCGGTCCCGGGCTCGACGAAATCGTAGACGAAGTCTTCTGGATATTCTTCCGCACGGCTCTTTGCCGCCTGCTCGCGCAGCAAGGCCTGGTTCTCCGGAGACATGAACTGACGCCCTGAGGCGAGTCGTTCGGCCTCGGGCACCATGAGCAATTGCGCCTTGTAGCTCTCTCGCTCGATTTCGCCGATCACTGCCAGCGGCACACCATGCCGCCGGAGCACTCGGCCGATGGCCATAAAACCCATCAGACGCATGAAAAAATCGCTCATGCGGCTGGCTACGCCGCCGACATAAGGCATCTGGCTGAGCACGATCTCGAACTCGTTCATCACCTCCTGCCCGACCCCATCCATGTCCGGGATGCTCGCGCGCTCGCGCAACATCCCTTCGGCAAGATGGAGACGCTGGCGCAAAGCAGCCTCCATCGCGCCACGATGCGCCTCGTAAAAGGGGTGAATTGCAGTCATGGGATACCCTCGCCGGCACGCCAGCCTATTGCAGGCAGGCCCATCAATCCATTGCCAATTGAGCCGGCGCGCGGATCTTGCGCCACTCCTCTGCCAACGGACGAAGAATTGTCGTAGGCTGCTATCTGCGCGCACAGGATCATCAGAGGATGAATCCACTTCGAACCACAGTCGTAATGAAGACCGACATCAGCGGCTCAACGTCACGCTTCCGTGAACTGCTGACCGCCGATCTCCAGGCGCTGTTGGGCGAGCATCGTGCGTTTCTGGCGCGCCATGCCGCCGAGCACGGCGGCTCGATCATCAAGCCCGCGGGAGACGGTTACTGGCTGGAATTCCCCAGTGTCACGGGTGCAGCCAAAGCTGCGATAGCAGTGCAGGAAGACTTGCGGCTGGTCCAGCTGAGCCGAGGCGAGGATCGGCTCTCCATTCGCATCGTGATTGCACTCGGGGATGTCGTCGCTCAGGACGACGACTTCATCGGCGACGTTTTTGCGCTCGTCACCCGCGTCGAAGCGGTAACGCCGCCCGACGAAATCTATCTTACGGCTGGGGCTCGGCTCGCTCTGGCATCCGCGGAGATCCAGACCGCGCTTGTTGAGCGCTTTGCGCTGAAGGGTTTTGTCGAACCGATGCCGATCTACCGCATCGAACAGCGGCATCGCACACGCATCATTTCTGAAATCAACATCCTTTTCTTGGATCTTCACGGCTTCAGCAAGATCATGGATGCCGGGCCTGTCGCCAAAATTGAACGCATCCTCGATATGCTTGATGCGGTGACCTACGGGACGGCACAAGAATTCGGCGGCACGGTTCGATTCAATCTAGGCGATTCCTATTGCATAACATTTGCCGAGGCCGGGCGGGCCATGGCGGGGGCAGAGCGCTCAATCCGTAAGTGGGACGCAATCCGGCATCTGGAGCAGTTCGACTGCACGATCAGTATTGGGTTGCATCGCGGCACCCTCTACGCATTCCGCTCCTTTCTCTACGGCCGCGATGTCTGGATTGCCTCGCAATTGCAGAGTGCATCGAGCAAGCTCTTGACGAGCGAGGAGAATGGGATCTTCGTCACTAACGCCGTCCGCAGTGCCCTCCTTGGCACGCCATGGCACAACCGACTCCAGCCCGTCGACCTGCAACCGTTGCTCACGCCACAACTGGTCGGAATCGCGGCCTATCGACTGTGCGAAGTCGCTCACGACGACGAATTGCGTGATCCTCTCTGAAACGCAACCCAAATGGCGCTTAAGGTCGACGGATGCAGCGATGAACTCCGTCACTCGCGACGGCCGCTTACGATCGTGACATGGACCGTGCCGGCCGAGCTCATCGATGTGCAAGGCGTGACGGCCGCCGACGTCACCCGCGGCTCCGTACGTTGCGAAAACCAGAGCTTTCAGGGCACGCGGCCCGCGCAGAAGATGCATAGCGTTCGATCGGCAGCAAGCCGGGCGATCCGCGGCGGCGGCCCGCAGCCGATCGAACAAGAGATTACGGCGAACAGCGCACTTTGCTCGGCAAATTGAGTGCGCTGTCACCGCATTCCAATCGTCTCTAGGCCCTGAGCCCCGCGATGAAGGCGACGACCTCGCGCTGCAGTTCGCCGGATTGTTCTCGCAATTGCTGCGAGTGGCTCATCAGTTGCGAGGCGGCGGCGCCGGTCATCGCAGCCGCCTCACCGACCGCCGCAATGTTGCCGGTAACGGCCTGGGCGCCATGCGCCGCCCGCTGAGTGCTATGAGCGATCTCGTTCGTCGCCGCTCCTTGCTCCTCGACGGCGCCGGCGATCGAGGAAGTCACCTCGCGGATGGTCGCGATCGTCGTGACGATCCGACCGATCGAGGAAACGGTATCGCCCGTCGCAGACTGGATCTCGGTGATCTTCTCGCCGATCACATCGGTTGCCTTGGCCGTCTGCGCCGCCAGTTGCTTGACCTCAGAGGCCACCACAGCAAACCCACGCCCAGCTTCGCCTGCTCTTGCTGCTTCGATGGTCGCGTTCAATGCCAGTAGATTGGTCTGCGAAGCGATGTCGCGGATCAGATTTAACACTTCACCGATCTTTTCGGCCGCCTCAGTCAGCGCCCGCACATTGGTCTCCGTCCGAACCGCTTCAGAAGCAGCGTCGGCAGCAATCTCCGCGGACTTGGTGACCTGAGCACCGATCTCGCGAATCGAAGCGTTCAGTTCCTCGGTTCCGGTTGCGACCGTCGTAACACTGTCCGACGCTTCTCCCGCGGCGCCGGCAACGACGTGCGATTTGCGCGTCGCCTCTTCGGCTGTTGTTGATAGATTTCGCGCCGCGTCGGCAACGTCACCGGACGACTTCACAAAGCTGTCGGCAAGTGCGACCATCGAGGCCTGGAACTTGTCCGCGAGATTGTTGCGTTCAACCCTGATGCGTTCGCCGGCGACACGATCCTGGTCTGCGCGCTCGGCTCGCATCCGTTCGGCATCCGAAAGGCTGGCGCGGAACACTTCGACGGTGCGCGCCATCGCGCCAATCTCGTCGGCACGATCCGTTCCACCAACCTCGACTGACGTGTTTCCGTCCGCAAGGGCGCTCATTGTGTCGGAAAGGCGCCGGATCGGAACGGTAATGCCCCGCGTGATCATGACGACCAGGACGATGGTAGCTCCCACAAGTGCGGCAGCCAAACCAATCGAGGTGAGATACTTGTCGTAGGCATCGCGTTCGGCACGAGACGAGGCATCTTTGAGATTTTGCTCGAATTGAACTTCGACGCGTGACAGAAGCTGCATTCGCTGCGCATTGGTATCGAGCCAGGCCTTCAAGGAGACCGACTGAACGTCACCGCCAGGGCCGGCGTCGTACATGACCCGCAGCATACGGTTGGTTTCGTCGACCGGCGTGCCTGAATAGACCGTCGCCAGGACGTTGCGCTCTTCGGCCGTGGCATAGAAAGCGATCGCACTCTCCGCGCCCTGTTGCCGACCATGGAAGCTCTGAACGCGGTTGTAAAGGTCGATGTCGAATTTGCCCTGCTGGAAACCTACGGCAGCATTTGCGCGCGCCGCACTGGAGAACTCGGCCATCCAGAGCAGATTCGAATAGACCTGCATCTCGCGCGAAACGTCAGGGTTTCGCACGGATTTGGTCGCATATCGACTGAACTCGAGTAACTGCCCGATCGAAGCAGTGTAGAAGTTGTTCATTTCGTTCGGAGTGATCTTCAGGCTGTCGACCGAAGCGCGCACCGGGTCCGGCTGGCTCGCCGACCGCAATCCTTCCTGCAGGACCTTGCTAAGCTCTGGGGAAATTGCCGCAACGTCTATCCCCTTCAATCGCTCCTGGACCTTGTTGCGACTGGTATCGGTGGTCTGCCGCAGCACGGCCAGACCGGACCGCCCCTCACTGCCCCTGGATCCCACGAGTGCGGCCGATGCGCCAGCTTCTGCCTGAAGACTATGGACGTATGTGCTGATATCTGCGTCGAGCGCAACGATGTCGGCTACCGTCCGCATCTCTTCATAGACTGACCGCTTTTCCGCGGCAATTTGGCCGGCGGCAAAGACCACCCCGACAAGAGGAACGGCGGCGAGAATCGCAATTCGTGTGCGAATCTTGAAACTGAGCATCGATTTCCGAAAATTCATTTGTGGACTGTGTCCTCGCGATGAGATCCGAGCATCATTCGAGCGTGCATCACGATCCAAATGGCTGGCCGTCATTTTCCAAGCAGAGCCACGATCAGGCGCTACTCCAAACAGCTAGACGTTCGAGAACTGAACCGAACCTTACCTCTTGCATCCGATCTGCGCGAAGCGGACAGCAACTTCGCAAAACGGACTTGCTCGGGAAAGGCAAGACGACTGCATACGAAGGACTTTGTCCATGGCACGATCAGGGCGTCCCCGTGAGAGCTGCACCGTGCTCATCGAGGAGACACCACCGAACCACGCGCTTACGCCGTTGGTGCGAATCGCAAAGAGAATCCGTAAGGCATGCTCAAGCAGATCGCGTCTGCGACGAGGCACGACTTGAAAGACACGTTGAGCAACGCCCCAACCGTCCAAGGTTCGAGTTTCGAGAGTCTTCTCGCGTATTACGGATCTCGACTGCTGCCAATGAGGATCATCCCGCCGACCTCCTGCGCGGGATTCCAGTGGCGATCAGATTTCGCCGCCGGGCCGGGGGTGAGCATAGTCCGTGCGCAGTACTGGAGCGACTGGTCCTACTGTTCGGACAACGACACGGAGAATCTCAATCTCGGCTTTCTCAACGCTGGGGCCTCCGAGCTTAGGATCTGCTCCAAAACAATTGAGCAGACCTCATCTCGCTTGGTCGTTTACCCGCAGCCGAGCCTGCGGCGACAAGCCATACGCACCCGCGACGGCATTCTCGCGGGCGGGACGTTGCGCTTCGAAGCAAGCACTGTCGCCCGGATCCTGCGCGACATGTTTGGCGGCGCGCTGCTGACGAGCCTCGATCTTGCGCTCACCTTCGACCTCGAGACGAACTTGGGACAAGCCTTGTGGTCGATCACCAGTGCACTGGTCAGCGGCATGCGCGACGAGCAATTGCCTCTACGCTCACCCAAGGCGATGGCGCTGCTAACAGAATCCGCTCTTCGACTGATTTTCGCGGAAGCGCCACATCGTCTCGCTGGAAAGCTCTCGGCACGAGAGGGCATCCCAGCTTCGCCACAGATCAGTCACGCGATCGATTACATGCGGGCCAATCTTCACTTGCCGATAACAATGAGCGATGTTGCGGGCGCTGTCGGCATCAGCAGCCGCGCGCTCCAGACCGGCTTCCGCAGGTCCCACCAAACGTCCCCGGTCCACTATCTGCGGCGTGTCAGGCTTGACGCGGTTCACACTGAATTGTCCTCACCCGAGAACAAGTTGCCCGTCAGCGAAGTTGCCCTGAAATGGGGGTTCGCCCATATGGGACGCTTCGCCGCGCAGTACCGCCGAACATTTGGAGTTTTTCCGTCGGAAACTGCCAGACGCGCTGGTGGTGCGCATCGGCTTGTCCGGCCAGAGCAACATTGACATGTGGCCCGGCTGCGGTGAGCAGTCCCCTCACTCGGACGGCGCGCAGCCCCAAAGTGGAGCGGCGTCCAAAGCGCGATCAGATTGGGATGAATCGTCATCGCGCTTTAGGTTATTGTTTGAGCATGATCTCCGCGCAAACGCGTTCCGCGTTTGTCGCGAGGGAAAACGCTTCGCACTTTGCGCTAACGCGGCCCTTCGGGTCCGGATCAAGCGCTACTCCTGATCGATGAGATCGTCCTCGAGGATCGCCATCTGGAACTGGAACGAGCGATCGTCGTCCTCGTCGTCGACGAACAGCACGCCGATGAACTCCTCACCGATATAGACCTCGGCGGAATCGTCCTTCTTTATCCGCGGCTGAACGCGAATCTTGGGATTGCCGAACACGCGCTTCAGATACGCGTCGAGCTTCCTCACTTCTTTGATGTCCACGGCAAGTCTCCAATCGAAATCTAACGTGGCGGGGTTTTAGGACGAGACGCGACGAACCGCCAGCACGAATTCCCAAAGAATTCTGGGGACGATCGGGGCCGGAAAGTCACGGCCCCGCTTCAAGTCAAACCGGGATCAAAGCCCATATCAAAGCCCCATGGCGTTGATCATCTGGTCCATGGTGCGCGACGGCTCCGCGCAACCGGCCTCGCCGACGATCTTGGCCGGAACGCCGGCAACGGTGACGTTGTGCGGCACGGGCTTGACCACGACCGAGCCGGCCGCGATGCGCGCACAGTGGCCGACCTCGATATTGCCGAGGATCTTTGCGCCGGCACCGATCATGACGCCGTGACGGATTTTTGGATGGCGGTCCTCGTTCTCCTTGCCGGTGCCACCGAGCGTGACGCCGTGCAGGATCGAGACGTCATCCTCGATGAGCGCGGTCTCGCCGCAGACGAAGCCGGTGGCGTGGTCGAGGAAGATGCCGCGGCCGATGCGCGCGGCGGGATTGATATCGGTCTGGAAGACGGCCGACGCACGGCTCTGGAGATAATACGCGAAATCCTTGCGGCCCTTCAGATAGAGCCAGTGCGCGAGACGATGAGTTTGGATCGCGTGGAAGCCCTTGAAGTAGAGCAATGGGTCGATGAAGCGGGAGGTCGCGGGATCGCGGTCATAGACCGCGACGAGATCGGCGCGGAAGGCATTGCCGAGATCGGGCTCTTCACGCAGTGCCTCGTCATAGGTCTGACGCACGAGATCGCCCGACAGCGAAGTATGGTCGAGCCGGTCGGCCAGCCGGTGCACGACCGAATCTTCCAGGCAGCTATGATGCAGCACGGTCGAATAGATAAAGGTCGCGAGCTCGGGCTCGCGGTGGACGATGTCTTCAGCCTCGGTCCGGACCCGATCCCAGATCGGATCGAGCGCGGCGAGCTTTCCTGCCGGATTGACCTGATGCATTGCCATGTCGTGCTCTCGAAATTCGCTCGTTTCGTTTAACCTATAGCACAGTCTAGCGTGCCCTGTCCCTGTAGGCTTGCCTGAGAGTGAACACCGGATCGCCGCCAAAAGCCCATCAACATGTTGAATCAAAAGGCTTTCCTGCAGTACCCCCGATACGGCAAGGTTCGTTGAAGGTGGTCAGCGTTTTGCCAAAATCAAGCTCCGTAGCGTCAAACTATTGGTGAATTTCACGCGAACCGTTATTGCGGGCATGGAAGAGAGACGACGGAGACGATTTGAGCATCACCACCGACATTTTGCGCGCCCGCGCCGCGGGGTCCTTGTGGCTGCGGCTCGCCGCCGTCGCCCTGCCCCTCCTCCTGATCGCGCCGGCGTTCTGGAACGGCTACCCGCTGCTTCAATGGGACACCGGCGGCTATCTGGCGCGCTGGTATGAAGGCTATCTCGTCCCCAGCCGCTCCACGGTGTTTGGCCTCTATCTGCATTTCGGCGAGAGCTCGAGCTTCTGGCTCAACCTCGCCCTCCAGTCGCTGGCGACGCTGTGGCTGCTTCAATTGACGCTCCGCGTGCTCGGCCTGATGCAGACCTTCCGCTTCGTTGCGATCAGCCTGCTCCTGATTCTGTCGACCGCGTTGCCCTGGCTTGCCAGCATGCTGCTCACGGACATCTTCGCCGGGCTCTCGGTGCTGTCGCTGTTCACCCTGGTGGTCGGGGGCGACCGGACCTCGGGCATCGAAAAAATCTCATTGTTCGCCTTCACCGCCTTTGCCGCAGCGACCCACAGCGCGACGCTCGGCGTCCTGTTCGGGCTTTGCGCCGCCGGCTGGTTGGTGCGGCCGCTGCTCGGCAAGCGCCTTCCCCTCGCAGGTCTTGCGCAAGGCAGCCTGACCATCGTTGCCGGCGGGGCCATGCTGGTCATGGCAAACCATGCGCTGTCGGGCCAATGGGCCTGGACGCCGGGCGGCTATGGCGTCGCTTTCGGCCGCATGATGCAGGACGGCATCGTGGCACGCTATCTTGGCGATCACTGCCCGCGCGAGAGTTTCAAGCTCTGTCCCTACCGTAACGAATTGCCGGCGACCGCCGACGAGTTTCTGTGGGGCAACAGCATGTTCAACACGCTCGGCCGGTTCGAGGGGATGAACGACGAGATGAGCTACATCGTCGTGCATTCGCTCGCCGACTATCCGGCCTGGCAGGCGGGCGCAGCACTGCGCGCCATGGGCCAGCAATTGCTGCATGTCGCGACGGGCGAAGGCACCAATGGCTGGATCCCCCACACCTACGGCATCATCGAGCGATACATCCCCTCGCAAATCGCGCCGATGCGCGCAGCGCGGCAGCAGAACTGGAATCTCGATTTCGATGACGTCAACTGGCTGCACGTACCGGTCGCACTCGGCTCGATGCTGGCGCTCGTCGGCCTGCTCGGCCATGCGCTGGCGCGCGGACGGCTCGACGACCTGGCGCTGCTGGCAACGACCGTGACGCTGGCGCTGCTCGGCAACGCCTTCATCTGCGCCGTCATCTCCGGTCCGCACGACCGCTACGGCGCGCGGATGGTGTGGCTTGCGACCTTCGTCGTGCTGACGGCGCTGGCGCGCGTGTTCGGCAGCGACGAGCCGGCAGACGAGGCCTCAGCCGCGGCGTGACAGGAAGTCGATCACGCCGGTCTTGTAGACCTTGTCACCGACCGCGCGCATGTGATCGCGGTTCGGGATGTCGAGCACCTCGGAGCCGGGGATGATCTTTCCCAACGCTGAGGCTGAGCCCGCGACGTCGTCGGCGGTGCCGACGGCGATCAGGACCGGCACGTCGATGCGTGCGGCTTCCTCCCTCTTCATCAGCTCGCGGGTGCCGCGCAGACACGCGGCGAGCGCCTGGCGGTCCGAGCGGGTTTGATCGGCGAACGCGCGAAAGGTGCGCCCGACGGGATCGGTGACGTCGTCGAGCGAGGGCGCTTCAAGCGCCTCCGCCACGTTCTCGCCGGGCCCGGTGCCCTCAATCAAGCCGCCAATGCCGATGCCGCCGAGGATCGCCGAGCGCAGGCGCTGCGGCTCGTTGAGCCCGAGCCAGGCGGTCATCCGACCGCCCATCGAGTAGCCCATCATGTCGGCCTGCGGGATACCGAGATGGTCCATCAGCGCAAGCACGTCGCCCGCCATGCCCGGAATGGAATACTGCGCGGGATCGTAGAGTTTTGCGCTCTCGCCATGACCACGATTGTCCAGCGCAAGCACGCGGCGGCCGTTCTTGCGCAATTCCGAGACCCACGTCGGATAGACCCAGTTCACGTTCTTGCTCGAGGCAAAGCCGTGCACCAGGATGATCGGGTCACCCTCGCCTTCGTCGAGATAGGCAATTTCGACTGCGCCGTTGTGAAAGCTCGGCATCAACTTTAAGTCCGCGTCTGTTGGGGATAGGATGATATTAGGCCGCGACTTCGCCGCCTGCCAGCGCAAGTTGCGCCCGACGCAACCGCCGCGCCCGCCTGCGGTCGCACCAGGCCTGCGTCAGCCGCTCGGTCGTGGCCTTGATCGAGGACAGGACGCCGAACAGCGTCACCAACGCGCCGGACAACCACAGCGCGAGATCGAATGCGCCGGTCGCGAGCAGCAGAGCGCCGCGGCCGAGCAGCTTCAGGATCGCACGGGTCTTGCCGCCTTGGGCCTCGGCGAGCCGCGCCGCGCGCGCAACGTCCTTCGGGCCCTCGGCGACGCGCAGCGTATCGAGCGCACCGCGTGTACCGGCCTTCTCGGTGACACGGGCGACGTCCTTGCCGAGCCTGACCAGGGCGCCGGCTTTTTCGACGCGGAACGCGGCCTTGATCGCGCTCGCGGTCTCGCCCGGCCGCAGCACCGAGCCGGAGGCGACCGCATTCTGTAGCGCCGGCGTGTCCACCACCTCGCGCGCCGAGCGTCCGGCCCATGCCGCGAGCCCCTCGCCGAGCCGCCCGACCTTGCGGGCGTCCTTGACCAGCGACAGGCCGGCGCGCACCGGCGCCGCACCGCCGACCGAGACATAGGTCGCCGCCGTCACCGCAAGACCCGCCGCGGCGAGCCCGAGCACGAGGCGGTCGGTCTCCTCGCCCATGGCCAGATGCTTGCCCTCACGCACGACGTCCCGGGCATCGCCGATCACGAAGAGGTCGCCGGCCACGGTGCCAGAGAGGCTGGCGACGTCGTCGGCACTGCCGGTGACGAGACCGGTGGCAAAACGCTTGGCGAAATGCGAGGTGGAATTCTCTTCTCTCACAGCGTCGCTGACGCGGCTCAGGAGGTCGTCAGGCAGCGCGATACTGCGATCACGCGCGAGCTCGACGAAGCTGCTCGCAAGATCGGCATCATGGGCGGCGAGCGCCGCCTCGATATTGTCCTGAACGAGCGCGGCGTTCTTGCCCGGTTCGTCCTTCACCAGGAGGGAATCGAGCTTCAGCTCGGAGAGCTTCGCCGGATCGTCCTTCGCCGCCAGCACAGCGCCCGCCACGCGCGCATGCGGCACGACCTGCACGAGTACAACGCTGCATGCCACGAGGGCGGTCAACGCGGTGCTGATTCGCAGCCACTTCATGCTCAAAGCCTGAACGTTCGCTTGGAAATTCGCTTGAAAATTCGCCTGCCGCCGGGATTTTCGTTCGTCCACAGACATAGTATGCCAAATTTGCGACACAACGGCCCCGACGAAAGAAGGGCTTCTCTGAGGCGACAAGATTGTGTCGAATTTGCATGAGCAAATGAGCATGGGGTAGTTGCGAACCTTTTGGTTCCATTGGACTAGCAATCATCTGCACCCCCCAGTATGGTCCGCGGCGTTCGATGATGCTGCGAACGATGCCGCGTCAGTGTTGATTGTGTCTGCCGCCATTGCCACTCCAGGATGAGTTCCGATGTCCGACCATGTCGTCCCGCACTTCCACAACGATGCCGGTGTCCCCGTCATCGAAATCGGCTCGCAGGAGTTCATGTGCGTTGGCGCCAACCCTCCGTTCGACCATCCGCACGTCTTCCTTGATCTCGGCAATGACAACGAGATCATCTGCCCCTATTGCTCGACGCTGTACCGCTTCGCGGCCGACCTGAAGGCCGGCGAGGCGCGCCCGCCTGAATGCGTGCTGAAGGACAAGGTGGCCTGACCGGCGGCATCCGCTAAGGGGTGGCCGTCTCCCGAACGATCATCATTGCCGGTGCCGGAATCGGAGGATTGACGGCCGCACTCGCGCTTGCCGCCAAGGGCTTTCGCGTCGTCGTGCTGGAGAAGGCCGAGCGGCTCGAGGAAGTCGGCGCCGGCCTGCAATTGTCGCCCAATGCGAGCCGCATCCTGGTCGAGCTCGGGCTGAAGGACCGGCTGGGCTCGCGCGCGGTGACGCCGGAGGCGGTCAGCATCATGAGCACGCGTGCCGGTGGCGAGTTGATGCGCCTGCCGCTTGGTGCGGCGGCCGTCGAGCGCGCCGGCGCTCCCTATTGGGTGGTACACCGGGCCGATCTGCAAGCAGCGCTCGCCGCGGCGGTCGCGGACCATCCTGATATCGATTTGCGGCTGGGTGGGACTTTCGAGGACGTCGCCGCGCATGCCAAGGGGCTCTCCATCGTCTATCGCAGCGGCACGTTGCGCCGGAGCGAAGTGGCAAGCGCGCTGATCGGCGCCGACGGCGTCTGGTCCACAGTACGCCAGCATCTGTTTCCGGACGTAGCGCCGCGCTTCTCCGGCCTGATCGCCTGGCGCGGCACGTTCGAGGCCACGCAACTGCCAAAGGAATACACCTCGCGCCGCGTGCAGCTCTGGATGGGACCGAACGCCCATCTCGTCGCCTATCCGATCGCAGGCGGGCGCCAGATCAACGTGGTGGCGATCGTGCCCGGCACGTGGAACAGGCCGGGCTGGAGCACGCCGGGCGATATGTTCGAGCTGAAGGATGCCTTCCCGGCGCCGCGCTGGCCGGGCCCGGCGCGGATGATGCTCACCGCAGTCGACAGCTGGCGCAAATGGGCGCTGTTCACGCTGCCCGACGGCGTCGGCTGGAGCAAGGGCGCGATCGCGCTCGTCGGCGATGCCGTGCATGCGATGCTGCCCTTCGCCGCGCAGGGCGCAGGAATGGCGATCGAGGATGCTGCCGTGCTCGCCGAGCACCTGAGCGGCAACGCCAGCGAGAGCGCCGCCAGCATCGCCGCGGCGCTGGCTCGCTATGGCCGGGCGCGCGAGGCGCGCGTCAGGCGCGTGCAGCGGACTGCGCGGCAGCAAGGCCGCATCTACCATCTCGCAGGCCCCTTCGCACTGGCGCGCGATCTTGCGATCCGCACGCTCGGCCCGGAGCGCATGCTGGCGCGCCAGGATTGGATCTATCGCTGGCGCGCGTGAGGCGCGATGCTGACTTCAGTGAGCGGCGTTGCCGGATTTCGCTCCAGGCGCCGGCTTCGCCGCAGGCTTAGCGGCGGTTGCGGGCGCGGGCGCCGCTGGTGGCGGCGTCGCCTCCATGTCGCTCTCGCGGCACTTGTTGCGCCGCCAGTTCTCCTCCACGAGCTTCTGCTGTCCGCGCAGGGAGATATAGTCGTTGCGATAGGCCAGCTCCGAGACGACCGCGCCGCCGGTGCCCGTCTCCGCCTTCGCCATCAGCTTCTCCAGGCTCTCGATGCGACTGACCAGGCTCTTGCGTTCCGGCCCAAGCTGCTTGCACTCCCAGAGCTCGTATTTGCCCGGATCGACGAAGGCCGGGCTGATGGCGTCGCCCACGGTGGAGCAGCCGGCAAGCGTGGTGCCCAGCCCAAGCAGCGCGACCAGCGCAAGCGCGGGACGGCGGCGGTTGATAATCGAAACAGACATGCTGGATTGGTAGTCCCCGTAGATTGACATTGCCTAAAGCAGCCAGAGATGTCCGGATTGAGG
Source organism: Bradyrhizobium sp. UFLA05-108 (assembly GCF_059803455.1). Lineage (NCBI taxonomy): Bacteria > Pseudomonadati > Pseudomonadota > Alphaproteobacteria > Hyphomicrobiales > Nitrobacteraceae > Bradyrhizobium > Bradyrhizobium sp. UFLA05-108. Next base: position 47,546 of record NZ_JBANAZ010000070.1, read on the forward strand.
CTTGACCAGATTGAGGCTTTGCCTTGTGCAGCCGGCTCGCTTAAGGAAGGGCACCCTTAGCCCAAATCCGGGGACCATCCCAGGCGGTTGGATAAGGCTGTAAGTGTCTGATCCCCTTGGATCAAGCGGGCATGGCGGAATTGGTAGACGCAAGGGACTTAAAATTCCCTGCGACCACTGCAACCGCTCAACTTTCCTGCAAAACATCTCGTTTCAAACCCGCCGAAACCGGCGCCGTCCCTCCCCATTTGCAAAACAATTCCGCGTTCGGAATTCTCGCAAATTGTGTCGGGCCGGCAGAGATCATCCAGCCCATCGTCAACGTTGAGGTTGCCGCTGGCGACGCAGCGGGGGTGCCGTGATGATCGCAACAATTCGCGTTCGCTTCTCGCGCCCACGCAAGATCGTCGAGCCGATCACCCCGCCTCCAGTGGTGTCGCCAGACGTCATCCAGCGCGACGATGGCATGTTCCAGATCGGCGTTGCCGACGATGCGCCCGGACCGTTCGAGAGCCGCGCATTCGCAGCAGCAGTCGCGGCCACGAATGGGGGGCGCGGTGTGAGCAACGCGAAGGTTTCTCGAAATGGACTTGGCACGGGAGTCGTGCCACCATCTGATTTGCGTGTCGTTATCTCTGCCGTTGGGTCGGGCCAGATAACGCCAGAGGCGCACACAGCCCCAAAATTCGCCGTCGCACTTGCGTACGGCACAACGAGCAACGCCCCGTGGCAAGCGGGAGGCGTTGGAATTTTGGGCATCATCGACACTTAAGGAGTGATCGAAATATGCATGCAACTCGCTTGAAGATCAAGTGCTGCATTCGGTGCCCTCAGCAAAAAGAGGACACCGATGACCATCTCGATCAATCCAAATGAATTCCTAAACGCCGTCCCCTCCCCTGAAATCGAGCTAGATGACGATAACTACGTCATTGCCGCTCGTGGCCGGTTGCGCCACGTCATCCAGGCATGGCTTGCCCATCGCGATCTGAAAGAGATACCGCAGAACGATCGCGGCCGGGCCATCATCAAATGGCTCGCGGACCAAGCCTTTGTGGCCAACCCATCTGGACCGATTCGCGGTGTCCGCCGTTGGATTGAGAAACTGGCCCCTTCTTGGTTCACCGCGGCCGACATCAAAACCCTCATGGAATACGTCCGGACGTCCAACAAGAACTGGAGCCACGACCATTCCGCCTATGCCCTGGACGTCTCACTAGACGATTGCATCGCCATGAATTGCCGTCGCTGGATCGGCGCCAATGACGATGATAGCCGAGCCAAGCGCAAGGCCCTCAAACGGGCAACGGACGCCAAACGAGCCCGCCGGCGCCGAGCCAAGAATAGCACCAGCGCCAAGCCCGGCAGGTCGTCCTTGGGACTCTCGCCTGATGAGATGAAAGCCCGAACCAACGCCCAAGCCGCTGAGCGCATGAAGCGCCGCCGCGCGTTACGGAAAACCCCGTCCGCTTCCTTTAAGAAGGACGTAGGTAGCGTGACGCAATTAAGCGTAACGCAAGACACTCACGCGGCGCGGGAACAGGCTGAAACTACCCCCGCTCTCAATCCTTCAAACAAACAAAAGCCTTCCAAGACCATCCAGCCAAAGGAAGTGATTTGTTGGGGGAAGCCATCACCACCAAAGCCGACCAACGCCACCCCCCGCGCCGCGTTACCGCAAGATGCCGTCGACAAGGCGATAGAGCTGATCCGCAAGGTGAGGGATACCGGGCACCACAAGACCATGAACCTCTCGACCAACCGCAAGACCGTCCAGCGAGAGCTAGAACGGTTCTGGCCCGGATACGTGAGAACCGCGACACGCACGGCAAGCCGGTTCTACGGCTCATTCAGGCCAGAGCGAGACCTCAGAAGCTGGTAAGCCTCATTCCGGCTCAAGCTCGAGACCGAGGGCGAGACAATCAACCGGTATTTCGATCGCAGGCACAAGTGGCTCAGGCAACGACATCGATCTGAGCGGCCCTAACGCGCACACGGCTGCGGGAAAAAATTCCTACACCCACCGCCGCCCGACGCGGTCGAGGGACGCGGCCCCGGGGAGCTGGGGCAAGCTCCCTGTCGTCGTCTACTTGAGGCCGCGTTACGGGTGGTGTGTCTCACCCGCTGACCACGTAACGCGGCCGTGTTGTTCTGGTTTCAGTCAGGCGCGCGGCATCATATTCGTCTGCGGCCCCTATACCGAAAACCTACCCGAAAATGTCGACTGATGCTCACGGATATCGTTGACGAATTTGCTCGGTGAAGGCTTCGGGTATGATGCAGCGTCAAGTTTGGAGGCTGCAGTCATGGCAAAGCGAGTTGGCGTTTATCTGCGGGTCAGCAC
>NZ_JBANAZ010000071.1:0-47799 GCF_059803455.1 Bradyrhizobium sp. UFLA05-108
CACCTCCCGCAGAACAAAAGCGGAAAGTGTAACCCATGTGTCCGGTACGTACCGTCACCTATGTCTCAGGCTGCTCAATCAAAGACTTAAGACGAAGCGCCAACCTTCCAAAAAAACCTCGTGTCTGCACCGTGCCTGCAAATGCATTGCCGGCCCTCGCTTCCAGGATCGCGGCGCCGTAGTTGTTCGCCATGATGAGCAGCGCTGTCCGTTCCTCCAGCATGGTGCTGCCGTCGGCCAGATGCCGGCAGATGCTCTCCATGCGCCCGAATTCGTCGATGATGTGCTGATGCCGCCCCATAGCGGCGGACTCCGGCGGCCCGATGCTCGTCAAGGCCTGTTGATGACCGATGCGAGGCCCGGCATTGGAGGCAAATCCGAACCGGGCCTCGCGGCCGCCAACCCCGCGGGGGAATCGACGACGACAGTAGATCGCATGGTGGGCTGACACCCGCCTGACGAGGCCCGCCAACGTGAACCGGCGGGCCTCAGGTTCACCGCCTCAGCCACCTTCGGCGAGATGCGCACCATGGGCGCCTCTGACTGCCGTTCAGGCACGGTGACCGGCGCTTAATTCTTGATGGTTGATCCAAATAAAGAAGACCGCCTCGCGGCGGTCTTCCGAACAAACCAGGTGGTCGAGCGATTGCAGCGACCTATGGTGCCTTGCGGCGGCGCCTAACCAGCCAGTAGACCCCATAGCCCACCGCTAGGATGGGCAATCCTGCGCCCGCAATCGGACCTGGCGCACCGCGAGCACCACCTTGGTCATTATTGTTTTGACCTTGGCTATTTTGGGCGTTGGCCACATTCGGGATACCGAGCGCCAGAGCACCGGCCAGTGCAAACAGCGCCGCAATCTGAGCAAATTTCGTCATTTTGAATTATCCAATTGAAGCACAAATAATAGCCAGATCGATTAATTAGTCAATTTAAATGGCGCTATTAAATGTGGTCAACTTGTCGCAGAGCACGTCCCGAGGCAGCGCTGATCTTCGTGCGGTGCTTCATCGCTTACATAGCAGGCACGCGGATTCGCTTCGCCAGCTCGGCAGCGGCGCGCGACCTCCGGCGCAATAGCGTCATATATCCGCTGCGCTCACCGAAGCGATGCCTCTTGCAGGCAGATCCAAGCACCACGGCGAACGTCCCTTCGCAAATCCGGAAACCCCAGTTCGCGCAAGCTCGTCGAGCTCGCCGCCGGGATCGAGCCCGTCCAGGAACCCGTTCGCGGGCGATCTTGCGCTGATCGTTGGGCCTCCCCTCACGTGAACGGTTGGTGAATGCCTCATTCAGTGGCCGTTGCACGTGGGCGGCGTATACCCACTCGTCGGTGGAACTCGCATGAGTGCCCTTCGTTAGGGATCACGCAAGAGGGAGAACGACAGTGTTACTTATTCGTGCTGCACTACTGGCGCTGGCTACTCTGGGACCAATTTCGGCTGCAAGCGCCCAGGACGCTTCAGTCCAACAAGTCCAGTTTCGGGGCCGTCCGGACGGTGCATGTCCGCCCGGCTACGACTTCAATTTTTCGAACGGCCACTGCTATCCGAACAATTACCACGCCCCCGGCGCCTACAATCGGCCGGCACCCGAGTCATACGGCTACGGTTATTACCGACATCACAGATATGGCGCCTATCCGGAATATGGGTACGCGCCGAGATACTATGACCGCTAGGGCTTGAACGACCCGAGTGCCGCCGCACCACGAACCTGGCTCCCGAAGACGGAGCCCGCTAGCTGCGCGCGACCCTATCGTCGGTGCATGCAGGCGTGCACGTAATCTTTAAAGCCGGAGTCTTTCTTGGCTTTGACGAGACCCATTGCATGTGCCTCGTCGCGGCACATTTCCTTTTTCTCGACAATGTCTGGATGTCTCCCCGCCTTGCACTGAAAGCGGAAAGGTCCTGGCGGATATTGCCTGCAGTTCTGCGCTTCGGCGGCGATGATTAGGCTGCCGAAAACTATCGAAGCGCCGATCAGTTTTCTGATCATGAGGCACCCGATCGAACCAGATTTTTTAACCTCCGCCGTAGGACGAAACGGCCCCAGCACAACCCTAAATGCCGGGGCCGTTGGAGGTTGCTTGGCGTATTCGGGACCAAGCCGTGCGAGCCTAGACCGGCCCTGGATTTTGTTATGTCCACTTTTGGACAGACGGCGGTGGCCGCATTGTATCCGCCGGGCCGCAGGGGATCGTTGCGGGTGAAGCCCGTTTTCATCCTGCCTCGGCGGGCCTTTCCTCAATCAATGGAACCCAAATCATTGTGATTTAATTCACATTGAATTTCGGCAAGCAGAGGCAGTTTATTGCGTCTAATTGACATTGAAGGACGGCAATAATGCCAAAAGATAACTGCCTAATCGTTTTTGCTGCAGGAAGACAATTGGATCTGCTGCGCGGGGAAGCTTCTCGCATCGCCAAAGAAAATAAAGTGGACTGGCACATAGATCGCGCCGACATCGGCACGCTCTTTTGCTTCGAGGACGCCAAGGCGAAAAAAGCCTTCGCACTCACCTGCGATAACTTCGGCATCTCTTGCCGGGACGGTTAGCCGAGAAAAGCCCCGCCGAAAACGTGGGACCGAAGCTCCGCGCCCTGTAAGGCCCACGTGAGTTTGTCGCCGTAAGATGAGCCGAGCGAACGCCGGTGGCGCATCAAACCAATCTGCAGCCTGCGGCTTCTGACCTGTGAGCCCTCGCTGAAAGAACAGAAACAAGGCCTGCCATCGTGAACCGGCGGGCCTTATTGACTCCCGAGACCGTCACACGACCGTGGCATAACCGTTGCATATTAAATCAACCGGGATTTCAGTCCCCAGTTGGAGATTAGATCGCTGCGGGACCCGTGGCATTTCGAGCCCGGCAGCCCGATTTTTTGTTGCTCCGTGGCGCACGCACGCGTGCTCAAGATTAAGAACAAAAGGGCGAGAACATGAGCGATAAGCTACCGTCTGCGCCGAGATTTATGGTGCGGCAGGCTTCTCAGGGTTGGATGGTCTACGATCGACAACGTAAAGGCCCGGCATTGGTCGGGACCAGTCTGGCCCTAGCGGTTAATCTGACGAAAGACCAAGCCGAGCGTGTCCAGCGGTCGCTAGCTGCCGACCTGGGCCACAAGACGTCAATAGTGTCAAATAGAACCGGTCGCCTCTTCGTTAGTCGTTAGCGCAACGTGGCCCCGCTCCGGTTTTGGTATCTCACCCCCGCTAATGCGTCGCCAAAGCTCCCCCCGGTCGGACACTTGCACTGAAGAAAGCCCGCCATTGGCGACGGGCTCAAGGCTGAGGGAGAGGAGAGTAAGACGCCGTGAAGGCGCACCCCGAACGTACGGCGATTCCCAATGATGTGCTGTGTCGCAATTCACACTGTGGACAAGAAAGCATCCCTAGCGCTGAAGAATGAGAAGGGCCGGCGGCTGCCCTTCGACGATCCAACGGAAGCGGACGGTCAAAAGCTCTGCGCGACGTTGGCGAGTAATTGGCGCGGCGCCATCACCAAACTTCCGAAGCTTCGTAGAAAGCTTCGATTGTAGTCGGCGATGAAGCCCTCGCGTGCTTTTGGCACGTTCCTCATTCCGAGGTATTTCCCACGATGACGATGCTGGAGCCAGGCTCCACTTCCATGCCGGAAATCCAGTACTTGGCGTCTTCCCGAAGATGATTTGGCAGGAGTGATCGTACCCAGCGGTACATCTCTTGCTGTTTTTTTCGCGCCCTGCGCTCAACCAGCCAAACCGAAGCCCGATTAATGAATGAGCAACGCTGTTGGCATAAAATGAAATCAACTCGCTGCTGGAGACTCGACAATGACCGAGTACGTCATCAGGGAAGTTGGCTCTCGTCAGTGGCTCGTGTTTGCCGATCGACGATGCATCGCTTTTTGTGCCGATGAAAACGAGGCAGTGAAAGCGATGAACGGACACAGTGCGCGCACTCGCCTTGCGCGTGATGAGATAACGGCTCGGCCGCTCCAGGAAGCTATCACTCCTCAGTCGGGATCGGTTCTCCACACCCGCGAGGCACAGTAGCCCGCTGCCGTCCCGAAGTGCTGGGAATTGATAATCTTGCGAGGGTGCGTGCGTCGGCGCTTTGACGGCGGCATGCGTTTTGTCCGCTGCGAGAGCCGTACACCGCCCGGTCACCGCCCGATCAAGATCACAATCGGCGAGAGGGGCGTGAAGGGCTATTGCGCGGACTACCGGTGCAGCTATAGCGTGCGGGTGATCGTGGTGCCGTTGATCATCCCGCAGATCCCTGCACCGCGTTGACAGTCCAACCGGTTGATGCCGGCCGGACTCTCTGCACCCTAACCTCATGGATCACGACAGGAAATATGATCATGCGCACGATGCTAGTCATATTCACCTTGCTCGCAACCGGAACCGCTGCAGTCGCGGGCTCCGCCTCCCCCGTTTCATACGATTATCCCTGGTGCGTCTATGGTGGGGAGCTCGGCTATTCCGGTGACTGCTCTTATGAGACGAGGGAGCAATGCTTGGCCTCCGCGTCCGGCCGGTCAAACGTGATATGTAAAGAGAACCGGCGCGTTCTATTCCAGCAGCAGGCCGTGCCGCAGCAGGGTGTGCCACAGCCTCGGGCGTACCGGAGACATTGAAAACGGATGCCTCCACTCCGTATCGTCGAAGCGTAGGCCCGTCAGGCTCGAACCGGCAGGCCAAGGTCTTTCACCGCCTCAGCTGGCGGGTGGGCGCCGTCAGCGGTTGATGATTGCGTTTACGGTGCGATCGCCGCCGGCGCTTCTTGCTCTCGGCCGCCAGCGGTCTTTCGGCGCGTCGGATGTGCCGCGTCGCCCCGGCCGGCATTCGCTTCAGACCCTCTCGGCGTTCTCATGGGGCAAGACTTGATGCTCGGCCCCGCAGCTCAACAGGTTATAGGAGACCCCGATGACCACTGCCCGATGCGGTTGCGGCGCCGTGACGCTCTCGCTTCCCGGACCATCCCAACTCATCGTCGCCTGTCACTGCATCGATTGCCAGCGGCGAACCGGCGCGCCGTTCGGTGTGGGTGCGTTCTATCCCGCCGAGTCCGTCACCGTTTCAGGGGAACCGAAGGAGTTCACGCGCGCTGCCGCAAGCGGCGGGAAGGTCCAGAGCTATTTCTGCCCGGACTGCGGCTCAACGGTCTATTGGAAATCCAGCAATCTTCCCGCGTTCATCGGCGTTGCCATCGGCACGATCGCGGACGCAGATTATCCGGCTCCGGCCAGATCGGTTTTCGAGCAGTCGAAACATGCCTGGGTTGAAATCGGGGGGGCTGGCGTTGAGCACTTCCAGCAAAGCAGCCTGCACAAGACCTCGGGTACGTCTGGCTGATATAGGCTGCATCCATCGACGAGGCTTCCGTCTATCGCGGGACGGAGTGGTCGTTGAGATAAGACTAACCGATCGCCAGCAGAGGTACGTTGCTGCGACGCACTCCCCGCTCCCCTCCTGCGCCATACCACGTTTTCCCGATGGCTGAACTCGAGCCACCATGTTACGTTGCGCGCACATCATTCCTCCTAGGTCTGATGTAGCGGGCTGTGGCCTTCGGACTGCCGCTCGCTGGATACTTTAGCCATTTGTGGCCCCGCCTCCGGACCATGGTTTAAAGTCCGTAGGGCGATGTTTTTTGATACGTTTCCCTCCGTTCTTCCCACAGACTCGGAGGCGGGTCCTTTTTGGCTTCGTCAGCCCTCAGCCGCAGGATCCGTCCGATCGGTCCGGATCCACGCCATCGCCAATTCCCACGCTACCGACAGCACGATCGGCCCTACGAAGAGGCCGACGATGCCATGGGCGAGCGTGCCGCCGATCACGCCGACGAAGATCACGATGGTCGGCGTATTGAGCCCGCGTCCCATCACCAGCGGCTTCAACATGGTGTCGATGAAGCCGACGAGGACGAGGAACACGGTCAGCAGCAGCGCCGTCGTGACGTCCTTTGCGGTCCAGATCCAGATGATCACGGGCAGGAGAACGAGGAAGGCGCCGATCTGCACGATCGACAGCAGCAGCACGATGAAGGCGAGAAGGCCGGCGCTTGGCACGCTCGCGAGCTTGAAGCCGACGCCTGCGAGCAACGCCTGAACGATCGCAACGCCGATCACCCCTTGCGACACGGCGCGGATGGTCGCGCCTGCGAGCTCCAGGAAATGCTCGCTCTGCTCGGGTACGATGCGAAACAAGAAGCCGCGCCCGGCTGCGACGAGCCGCGGACCATGGGGAAACAGGAAGCCGGCAACGAAGACCGAGACGAGAAACTGCAGCGTCCCGACGCTGGCATCGCCGGCGAGCGACAGCAGCGGTCCGGCCAGCGGCTGCAGATACGGCGCCACCTCGCGCAGCACGGCGCGGATGTTGTTGTAGGCCTGCTCCCAGAGCTCGTAGAGCTGCGGGCCGATGATTGGCCAGGATTTGATCTGCTCCGGCGCCGACTGGAGTGCGAGGTCGCCGGTGCCGAGCTGGCGCGCGAGCTCCCTCGCCCCCTCGACCGCACTCAACCCCAACCAGGTCGCCGGCCCGATGACGATGCCAAGCGTCATCAAGGTGAGGATCGCTGCGGCCGTCCTGGGACGGCCGCCAAGCAGCTTGGCGAGCCAGCTGAAGGCTGGATAGAACGCGACCGCCAGCACGGCGCTCCAGGTCAGGATCGGCACGAAAGGCCGGATAATGACGAACGTCCAGATGATCAGGAGCGCGAGCAGGCCGAGCCGGATCAGAAGCTGGACAATGTCCTCTCCCGTCAGGAACTGGCGGAGGGTCTTCACGGGCGCAGCTTTCCTTGCGACTATCTAAGCGATATCCCAGTGCCGGCGGCCGCCGCGATTTGCGCGCGGGGCAGGCCCTCGCCTTATTGCCAGCCGCGGGTCGGGCGTCAAGACGACCCGCCTGTGGGCGTTGCTTCGCTTAGGCGCAACTCGGCGGCCGGATTTGCCTAACCGCCGTTAACCGGATTTGCGCCGATCGATTTACGCGAGCGCAAGCGCGCGAAACCTACACTGGAGACCGTCACCTCAAACATGTTGCTGTGCCATGGCCAATACCGTCTGGACGATCGAAGAATTCTCCTGCCCGAGCTGCAGCATGAACTACACCGCGACGAGGGAAGAGCACGAGGCCAGGCACGCCGGCAGTTTCAAGTGCGGCGTCTGCAACGCGGTGGTCCACACCTGGTCCGGCAATCATCATTACTTCGGCTGGGCGGCCATCAAGGCGAAACCACCGGTGTTCGGCCGGCGGTGGGCAGGCGTGCGCTGATAGGCGCGGACACCGGTTGCACGAACCTCCCGATGTTCCCGGTCGAGCTCCGCCCGAATGTGCAAACCTTCACGCTCGGCGTGAATTGACGCTTCAACACCGGTCCCAGGTCAAGATATTGATCAGCGAAATTCGGCAACACCGGTCCGCCCGGCATACTCTCTGGTCTTCCCTGCGATGGATGCCTGCGAGGGGTGATGGGGAACCATGCGCGGTCGAGCGGCTTGTCAGGTTGCAATGAGCACCATGGCAAACCTACTCGCGCGCAAGCAGGAGCTGCTGGAACGGCTCAAGGGCGACCCCGGCCCGCATGAGCGCGATCAAATCGAACGCCTCATTGAGCAGGTCGATACCGCGCTCAATCTACTCGAGGACGGCGGCCAGGATTACGGCGACCACGACCGCAGCGACGGGCCCTGAAGGTCACCCTGCCGCGTTGCGGACCTGTTCCCACGGAACGAAATCCCCAGGCGGACCGTTGAGACGGTGGGCGGATCTCAGAAGCTTTGCAAGGGACCAGTGGATGTCGAATGATCCCGACCGACGCGAGCGCCACAGCGAATTCTCGATGGACGACTTCTTCCTGTTCGTCCTGTCGAGCAGCTTCTGCCTGCTGGTCGTCGCAGTCAGCCTCTTGATCCGGATGCCGCCCGGCTTGTGAGGGGTGCGCCAATTCCGAGCAGCGCCGTTTGCAGTCCGTTCACCCCTGAGCGGTTAGATCGGGTGCCTTTGCCCCTCCGCCGTAGGCCGCCATGCCGGATCTCAACGCCGTCCTTGCCAAGCTCAACGACCGTCTGCTCAGGCTCGAGGGCGAGCTGTTCGTGCTGCGCTCGCTGGCGCGGGCAACACTGACCGCTGGCGACGATCACGCGGCGCGCATGCGCAAGCTGGTCGAAGCTGCGAAGGTCGCGCTCGACGATGAGGCGCTGCGGCCACTGGACAAGCCGACAAGGAAATACGTCGAGGCTGCGAGCGCGATGGTCGAGGAGCTCCTGGTCGAGCCGACCAAGGCGCGGCCGCTGTTCACGGTCATCGATGGCGGCAAGGCCGACTAGGCCTCTGCGCCTTAGGCCACGGCGGGGTTAGACGTTTTCAGCCGGCTCAGGCCGGCCTCAATGATTGCAATCTCCTCGTCGACCTGACCGATGGGCAGGCTGAAATCATAGCCGGAGCGGCTCTTGAGATCGATTGCCAGCCGCTGGCGGTGCATCATCAGTGCGTCGAGGCCACGGCGATTCTTCAGCCTGACATAGGTGTCGACGATCTGCTCAATCGCGCTCGGCATCCGGTGATTCCAGGAAGAAATAGGCCGCACCGGATATGCACACCAGCGGGCCAACGTTTGTGTCCCGCTTCGCAATACAAATCCGCAACAGATTCGTCGATACGCCAGGCCGGTAGAGAACCCGTTACTACCTTGCTCATCCGGCGCGCGTTTGCGCGATGCGCGGACATGAAAAGGCCGCTGGCAATATCACCAGCGGCCAGCCGGGTTCGAAAACGGATTCGGGATGAAATGTCTGCCAGCCCCGGGCAAGGCCATCCTAAGAGCAGGCTGCCGGCTCGTTCTGCCCGAAACCGTACACAGGAACCTGGAATCCCCGGATCATTCCACCTCGACGCAGAAATAGGTCCGCGGCAGCTTGCGATAGGCGGAATACCGATAATAGGGCCGGTACGCGTAGCCATGCCGGAGTGCCGGCGGCTCCTCGCCGTAATAGGCGCCGTGATAGAAATTGTAGACCGGCCCGAGATTGCAGCGATATTCGTCCCACGCCGGTCCGACGCGCGGCGCCACGCCGATCTCCGGTGGAATTGCCGGCCAAAGCTCGCCCGCACGTACAGGTGGCGCGAGCGCGGCAGCGCCAACGATGGTGACGATGATGCATGCATTTCGCATTCGGCAGCTCCGAGAAGGCCGACGGCCTTGCGCATCGAAGCACGCGCGCAGCGGGCGGCGCAATGGCGGAGATATTGGGGTTAGACGACCTCGGATGCGAGCACGACCGAAGCGCGCCGGTTGTCACTTTTCCTGAGCGTGCATCAGGGACGAACCGACCAGCCCTATCAGGCCGCCAGCCAGCAGCACATATTGCAGCACGGCCAGCGCATGGCTCGGCGCTTCGGTCGAGCTGGTGATTTCATGGATGAGCACGGCCGACGCAACTCCGCTCATCAGCATCAATCTCGGCCATTTCGACACGGCGATCCCCTTCGCGTTGCGCGCCCGTTGGACGCTTCGAATGGACGGCCGGTTCGACAGACTTGCGTCCCGCGCATTGTTGATAACCGGCGCAAAGGGCGCGCGGGGGGTGACAGGGCCTTATGGCGTGTTATCCGGGGGTGACGAAAGCTCCCGAGACGGAACCGAGACCCCATGCGCATCACCTTGATCGGCTCCCGCCATTTCGGCGTGATCACCCTGAACATGCTCCGGGAGCACAGCGTGGACATCGCGCGGGTCGTGGTCGCCGATGGCGAGGACCGCCTCGCGACGACCGCCCGCTCGGCCGGCATCGAGGTGGTGGTCCAGGCCAACCCAAAGCTGGTGACCGCCGCCGAGATCGCGCCAAACACCGACCTGATCATCACCGCACACAGCCATGCCCGCGTCTCCAGGGAGGCGCTTGCGGCCTCGAGGCTTGGCGGCATCGGCTACCACCCGTCACTGCTGCCGCGTCACCGCGGCAAGGCGGCCGTGGAGTGGACCATCAAGGAGGGGGACCCGATCGCCGGCGGCACGATCTACCACCTCGCCGATCGCATGGACGCCGGCGCCGTCGCCGCCCAGGACTGGTGTTTCGTCAAGAAGGGCGAGACGGCGCGCGATCTTTGGGAGCGGGCGCTGGCCCCTCTCGGCCTGAAGCTGCTTGCGGAAGTCATCGACTACATCAAGGTCCACAAGGCGCTGCCGGCAAAGCCGCAAGACGAGCAGTTCGCGACCGCCGCGCCGAGCCTGTCGTAGGCGCTGCCGTGGGATTCATCCTTAACGTCCCGAATCTGGCCGATTCCGTGCCCAAAACGGGTCACGAACGCTCAAATAAACCATTGTTTCCACAGGAACAATTTTCACTTTGGCGATGCAGCAAATTTCTGTCACATTTTCCCCGAATAAGCGTCAGCATCACAGACATAGGCAGGACAGAAATTCATGCGTTTTGATCGCATTGCGTTGATTTTTACCGCCGCGATTGCCACCGGTTCGCTCGCGGCGCCCGCGTTCGCCCAAAATCCCTACGACGGCAACTGGCAGGTCACCATCGTGACCAAGAGCGGCTCCTGCGAAGCGACCGCAAGCTCCATGCTGACGGTTTCCGAGGGCCGGATCACGGCGCCCGGAGCTAACGTTTCCGGCACCATCGGCCGCGAAGGTCTTGTGAAAGTTTCGATCAATGGTGCATATGCCAACGGTCAACTCAGCGGCAACGCCGGATCGGGAAAGTGGAATGGAGCATCAGCAGGCATACCGTGCAGCGGGCGGTGGGAAGCATCGCGCCAATAAGCCAACCGAGGCTCGGGTTATGAACCGGCGGCTGCTCGTTGCGGCCGCCGTTTTGTTTGCGGCCTCAGTCGCAAATTCGGAAAGCAAGGCGCAGTCCGGCCCGTTCGCTGCCCTTGCCGGCAGTTGGAGTGGTGGCGGCACCGTCATGCTCGACGACGGATCGACCGAACGCATCCGTTGCCGCGCCAAGTACGCGCCCGCAGGTCCTGCGATGGAAATGTCGCTGACCTGCGCCAGCGACGCCTACAAGTTCAACCTCTCCGCCAGTGTCCGCGCGGAAGGCAATGCCATCACCGGCAGCTGGAGCGAGGCCAGCCGCAACATCAGCGGCGTGATCAAGGGCCGCGGCGGCGGCGCAAACTTCGAGGTCGTCGCCGAGACCGCCGGCTTCAACGCCAGCATCGCCCTGCACACGAGCGGCACCAAGCAGACGGTCACGATGCGGGCGGACAGCCAGTTCCGCGGTGCGAACATCGCGCTGTCGCGCTAGCTTCAATCCGTTATCGACACGCGATCCGGCCACCCCGCCGGATCGTTTTTTATGCCTCGGCGCGCGACCTCCGTCTCCGCGCCGCGCCGGAATGACATCAGGGCATGGCGCCCTTCCCGCGCAGCCGTGCATCGTTGCATCGACAGATTTGGCCGTTGCAAACTCGCGCCTGGTCGCCGATACCGGCCTGCCCTCTCACGTCCCCTCTCCTGCGCCGATGAGCATCACCCCGTCCAAACCGATGGCCGCGCTTTGGATGGCCGGCTGGCTGTCACTGACGCTGGTCATGGCGGTGGCCGGCCGCGAAGCCGCGCGGCAGATGAACGTCTTCCAACTGATGGAGGTGCGCTCGCTGATCGGTTTCGTCCTGCTCTATCCGTTCGTCTATCGCGCTGGCGGCTTTGCGACGCTCAAGACTGTTCGCCTGCCCCAGCACATCGTGCGCAACCTGATCCACTACGTCTCGCAGCTCGGCTGGTTCTTCGCGCTGACGCTGATCCCGATCGGTCAGGTGGTGGCGATCGAGTTCACCATGCCGATCTGGACCGCGATCCTGGCTGCAAGCTTTCTGTCCGAGCGCATGACGCCGTGGAAGATTGCCGCAATCGTGCTTGGCCTCGTCGGTGTGATCATCATCGTTCGGCCCGCCGCGGGCGAGATCAATCCCGGTCAGTTGATCGCGCTCGGCGCCGCCATGGGTTTTGGCGTGTCGATGGTGCTGGTGAAGTCGCTGGCGCGCACCGAGAGCGCGCTGGCGATCCTGTTCTGGATGATCGTCGTGCAGGCGGTCGCAGGCTTCTTTCCGGCCCTCTATGTCTGGGCCTGGCCGCCGACCTATCTCTGGGGCTGGGTGATGGTGGTCGCCATCTGTGGCACATTCGCGCATTACTGCCTCGCCAGCGCGATGCGCTACGCCGACGCCACGATCGTCGTGCCGATGGATTTCCTGCGGGTCCCCCTGACGGCGATGGCCGGCTGGCTGTTGTATTCAGAGCGGCTCGACGCGTGGACGGTGTTCGGCGCCGTGCTGATCCTGCTGGGCAATCTCCTGAATTTGAAGCCGACACAGGTTCCCGCCCGCGCGCAGTGAACCAATTCGATACGGCTCGCGACCAATCCAGGTGGCAAAGCGTGATCTGGATCACGCTGAAGGGGCGGCTTCTCGGGGCTTGCTTGGTTGTCGACAAGGGTTGGGCACTGTGGGTGCTGACGCGCGGCGTTTTCGTGTAAGTTTGCACCCGCATTTGCTGCTTCGAATTCGATTCTGTTGGGGATTTCACATGCGCTACCTCACCATCCTCGTTTCGCTGATCTGCATGGCGTTGTCGGTCAGCGCCGCGAAGGCCGATCGTCGTGTCGCCTTCGTGGTCGGCAACGGCGCCTACAAGAACGTCGCACAATTGCCGAACCCGCCGATCGACGCCAAGGCGATGGCGGCGACGCTGCGCAATGTCGGCTTCGAGGTGATCGAAGGGTCCAATCTCAGCCGCGACCAGATGACGGAAAAGCTGCTGGACTTCGGCCGCAAGGCGCAGGGCTCCGACATCGCGGTGTTCTATTATGCCGGCCACGGCATTGCCGTCGGCGGCACCAACTACCTCCTGCCGGTCGATGCCGACATCAAGTCGGAGATGGACGTCAAGTTAGGCGCCGCCATCAACATCGACCTGACCCTCGACCAGACCATGGGCGATGCCAAGGTGAAGCTGGTGTTCCTCGACGCCTGCCGCGACAATCCCTTTGCCGCCAAAATCAAGTCGAACTCCGCCACCCGCAGCGTGAACGTGCAGAGCGGCCTTGCCGAGATGAAGTCTGGTGAAGGCACCTTGATCGCGTTCGCGACCGGTCCGGGGCAAACGGCGCTCGACGGCCAGGAGGGCAACAACAGCCCGTTCACACGCGCGCTGATCGACAACATCACCAAGCCCGGCATCGAGATCCAGCAGGCGATGACGTCGGTGCGCGCCCAGGTCAACGAGGAGACTCACAAGGGTCAGCTTCCCTGGGGCCACACCAACCTGATCGGCGCCGTCTATCTCAATCCGTCGCAGCAGGGCCAGCAGGTGGCCAACGCCGCGCCGACCGCGACGGGGGCGGCCCCAACCGCTGCAGGCGGCAACGCGGACGCGGCCAATGTCGAGCTCGAGTACTGGCGCTCGGTGAAGGAATCCAACAAGCCGGAAGAGCTCAACGCCTATCTCTCCGCCTATCCGAACGGCCAGTTCAAGGCCCTGGCGCTGGCACGCATCGCCGCGATCCAGAACGGCCCGTCGACCGCGACCCGGACCCTGAACGCCGGCATCGATCCCGCAACCTTCACCGAAGAAGCGAGCCAGCTCACCGAAGACCAGATCGGCCTGGACAAGAACCAGCGCCGCGACGTGCAGCGCCGCCTCACCGGCCTCGGCTTCGACACCAAGCAGACCGGCGCGTTCAGCGACGAGACCCGCGGCGTGATCAAGCGCTGGCAGGCCGCCCGCGGCTATCCGGCCTCTGGCTACTTCAACAAGCTCCAGCACAAGGCGCTGCTCTCCGAGATCGTCGCCACGACCGCGCCGACCGCGAGTAACGGGAGCAGCCAGCAGCCTCCCCGTCGCGCCCCCAGCAACACCGCCAGCGCGCCTGCGCCCGCCCAGCGCAGCGGCGGCGGCGATGCCGCCGGCGCAGCCTTCATCGGCGGTGTCATGGGCGGCATGATGGGCGGCATGTTGCGGCGGTGAGACGCCAGTCCGTAGCTCCAAAGCAGCGACACAAAAAGCCCGGCTCGCGCCGGGCTTTGTTCTTTCTCAACCGTCATGATGCGCGCTCTCTTCACGGAGCGGTTCTGCCGCACAGCCCGACTGGACGGTTCGACAAAAACATCGAAAACAACCCCGTGCAAAGTAGCCGATGGTCGCGGATCATTGGCTTGCACATACCGCGGGCCGTTTGACACGTCGGGCAAAACAGCGGCGCGAGACGGCATGACAGTTTTGAGACGCGTTTGAATCAAGCACGAAATCCTGCGTTGCATTGATTTACACTTGCAACTCATGTGAGGGACAATCGTAAGGATGATCGGATGGCAAGACCAAAGTTGAAGAATACCGTCAACTGGCAGCCGGTGGTGATGCGGATGCTCTTTATCGATTGGCTTGGGAATACTTCAGGGGAGAGTTCGTTCCGAAGGACGCTGTCGCCGCCATCGCGCAGCTCAGGCAATGGGAGAGGACGAATCCAGAACTAGCACGGTTCAACATCGCGAAAATGAAATACGCCGAAGGCGATGCTTCTTTCATCGAAGAAATTCGAGCAGATTGTAGTGCCGGATTTGGACCATCCCTTTACCTGATGGGGGTGTACTCACTAAACCGGGTGGGGGGACAATCAGGTCTAGCGAGCGCGGTTGAATATTTCGGGAGGGCGGCTCAGATGGGCCATCTGCCTTCGCAATATTTTGTATGGAAGATTAGCAAGTTGGGCCTTCGACGTCGTCTTACTACGGCTATTCCTGCGTTGCGCGCCGCTTTGGCCGTGGCGGCCGCCGCTTGGCGCAACGAGAGCAATGAGCGTACCCTTACTTGAGGCGGCTACAACGCGGCTGGCCAGGTAACGTCGGTGACCAATCCCCGCGGCCAGACCACGAGCTATCAGTACAACACCAGCGGCGATCTCACCGCGATCGTCAATGCCAACAACGCCACCGCGGCCAGCTTCACTTACGATGCTTATGACCGGGTCAAAACCTACACGGACTCGGAGGGATGGACGGCAACCTACGACTATGACGAATTACGGACGAATTACGGTGACAGTGCATTCAATTGACACCACTCTCTCTGGCCGGCATGCTGGGGCATGGCCCGTCTCGCCCGTGTCGTCATTCCCGGTCATCCGCATCACGTCACACAGCGCGGCAACGGCCGGGCGCGAACGTTCTTTGGCGACGCTGACTATGCGCTCTATCGCGACCTGCTCGCGGCGAATTGCCGGAACGCCGGCGTCGAGGTGTGGGCCTGGTGCCTGATGCCGAACCACGTGCATCTCATCCTGGTCCCCTCCGATCCCGACGGGCTGCGTCGCGCGCTCGCGCGCGTGCACCGGTCCTATGCCGGCGCGATCCAGGCGCGGCGCAAACGCACGGGGCATTTCTGGCAAGGGCGGTTCGGCGCGGTTGCCATGGACGAAGACCATCTCGCAGCAGCGCTACGCTACGTATCGCTCAACCCCGTGCGCGCCCGGCTGGTGCAGCGTGCGCAGGATTGGCGATGGGCGAGCACGCGCGCGCATCTGCGCGGCAAGGACGATGGGGTAACCATGCTGGCGCCGGTCAGGGACCGCTTCCCGCGCTTCGCCGATCTGCTCGACAGCGCGCCGGAGACCGACTTGTTCGCCCAACTGCGTGCAGCGGAGAGCATCGGCCGACCGCTCGGTAACGACCGCTTCATCGCCCGCCTCGAGCGATTGACAGGGCGACCTCTCAAACCGGCCAAGCGTGGACCGAAGCCTCAGACTGATGGCGATAGCGAATAGTTTTGTACACTGTCACCGTAATTTCGGAATCGACAGTTTTGCCCTTGCGCAGGTGCACTTCCTCTCCGAAGACCCAAGACAATTTATGGAAGGCGCCAACTTATACGCCTACGTTCTTGGGAATCCCGTTCAGTTTACGGATCATTTAGGATTGGCCACGTTCTGCGAGAAGGTCAGAGCGATTTGTCTGGCGGTCATGTGCTATGTTACCGGCTCGACGCCGCCGCGGATCGAAATAACGCCACCAAGACGACACGTCATTACGGGATCAAAAGATCCGAAAAAATGACAACAAAGCTTTGCCGTTCGATTAATCGTCAATTGGATTCCCTGCCATGAGTGGGTCCGACTTCAATGAGTTTCAGCAAGAGCCTGATTTGCCAGCGCTGTCTGCGGCCCACGAATTGTTGAAAGCGCACCCCGAAAGGGCGTTGCCCATGCTGGAAGAGTTGGCGGGCAGAGGATCATTGATGAGCATGGTATATCTGGGCGATGTTTATCGAAAAGGGTTAGGCGCCCCGCCTGATGTTGAACGTGCCAAGAGTTGGCTCAATCGCGCGACGAGCGAGGGATCGCGCGTAGCTCCACATCAACTCGGATTGCTGTGCTTGGATTTGAAAGAGTACCAACGCGCGGAAGAGATGTTCCGCCTTGGAGCGTCTTGGAACTACCTGCCGTCGTTATACCGGCTTGGCATGATGTTTGCGGATGGCACCGGGGTAACTCCGCAGCCAACTTCGGCCCGCGAGTTTTTTGAAAGAGCATCCTCCCTAGGGCACGTCTTTGCAAAACGGCGTCTAGCTGGCCTGTTGCTTCGAGGCAGGGGTGGACCCGTCGACTTCACTAGAGGCATCTGGTTGTTTGCCTCTGGGCTGGCTGAGGCTGTCATGGGTGCAGTCTCTGATCCCGAAGGTCAACGAATGAGAAGCTGATGGCATGCGGGGGTATCCCTAGCTCCTGGACTGCCCCCTGAAGTGAGACACGATAATTTCAGTGACAGGCATTTCGAGAAGGAGCTTGCTTAGCAAGCGTCTCGAAGGCCGAGCAGCCTCTACGGGGGCCCTCATGGTTCTCCGAGCGATGCGAAGCATCGTCCGGAGACGGCGCTTGCGCGCCTCCTCACCATGAGGGATTGGAGCCCTACTTCCCCGCAGCCTTGCGCAGCGCATCGTTGATCCGGTCTTGCCAACCCGGGCCGCTGGACTGAAAGAACTCCAGCACGTCCTGATCGATCCGCAAGGTGACCTGCTCCTTGATGCCGGGCGCCACGTTCTTCTTCGGCGGGGCCTCGGCGACCTTGGCGGTCACCTTCTTGAACGCGGCTTCGGCCTCCGTCCTGGCATCGCCCAGGGTCCGCGGCCGCCTCGGTTGATCCGCCATGCCTAGATTCCCTCAAACAGAGCAGTCGAAAGATAGCGCTCGGAGAACGACGGCACCACTGCCAGGATGGTTTTTCCCGCAGCTTCCGGCCGCTTGCCGATCTGGAGCGCGGCGGCGATCGCTGCGCCCGCGGAAATGCCGCCCGGGATGCCCTCATGCCGCGCCAGTGCACGCGAGGTTTCGATCGCGGTCGTCGAGTTGACCTTCACGATCTCGTCGATCACCGAGCGATCGAGAATGTCGGGAATGAAGCCGGCGCCGATGCCCTGGATCTTGTGCGGGGTGTGCTGACCGCCTGACAGCACCGGGCTCTCCTCCGGCTCGACCGCCACGACCCGCAACGACGGCTTGCGGGGCTTGAGCACCTGGCCGACACCCGTGATGGTGCCGCCGGTGCCGACACCGGCGACGAAGAAGTCGATATTGCCGCCGGTATCGTTCCAGATCTCCTCGGCGGTGGTGCGGCGGTGCACCTCGGGATTGGCGAGGTTCTTGAACTGCTGCGGCATCACCGAATTCGGCGTCGTCTTGAGCAGCTCCTCGGCGGTTGCGATCGCGCCCTTCATGCCCTGCGCCGCCGGCGTCAGCACGATTTCGGCGCCGAGGAAGGCCAGCATCTTGCGCCGCTCGATCGACATGGATTCCGGCATCACGAGCTTCAGACGATAGCCGCGCGAGGCGGCGACAAAGGCGAGCGCGATGCCGGTATTGCCGGAGGTCGGCTCGATCAGCACCGTATCGGGCTTGATGATGCCCGCCTTCTCCATTGCAATGATCATGGCCGCGCCGATGCGGTCCTTCACGCTCGCGGCCGGATTGAAATATTCAAGTTTCGCGAGAATGGTCGCATTCACCCCTTGCAGACCCGGCAACCTGCGCAGCCGCACGATCGGCGTGTCGCCGAAGGCGTCCACGATCGAGTCATAAACCCGGCCGCGGCCGGCTGAGTGCACTGCACCCGTGGTGGACGAAGCGTCCATGATGAACTCCCTATGACAACAATGTTCGCTTTGTCAGCGATCTTGTTCAGTTAGAGGCAGCGTGTGACGACACGCAAGCAACAATGAGAGGCATTGCCAATTCGCTGCATCGCAAAATCGCTCAAAGATTAAATATCAGAAAACCAACGTATTTGTGTTGCGACCTCGTCAACGAACTCTGCTTATGTTAGACTTACGTTTAACAGCAGGGAGGTCCCACGATGTCAGCAGTAGCTGAAGTCCTGTCGACCGTCGCACGTAACCGCGATCCACGTTGCAGCGAGTTGCCCACCTGTCCGGTCTGCGCCGACTCCATGGTCGCCGCCGAAGCTTCGGCCTATGTCTCGGACCAACTGATCAGCTATCTCTGGACCTGTGATACCTGCGGCTATGGCTTTGTGACCAAACATTCGGTCAAGCGGTTCACTTGCAATTGACGCCTAGCGTGGTGCGATGTCGCCCCTCGCCCAGTCTTCCCGCCTACGCTGATAGAATTCTTCGAACTTGCCGTGTTGGATCGCGTCCCTGATGCCCTGCATCAGGGACTGGTAATAGGCGATATTGATATCTGACAGCAGCATGGCGCCGAGCGTCTCGCCAGACTTGACGAGATGGTGAAGGTAGGCGCGCGCGTAGTTGCGCGCCGACGGCCATGCGCTTTCCTCATCGAGCGGCCGCGGATCGTCGGCGTGGCGCGCGTTGCGCAGGTTGACCTGGCCGAAGCGCGTGAATGCGACCCCGTGGCGGCCATTGCGCGTCGGCATCACGCAATCGAACATGTCGATGCCGCGTTTCACGGCTTCGAGAAGATCATCTGGCGTGCCGACGCCCATCAGATAGCGCGGCCGGTCGGACGGTAGCGCCGGGGCGGTCTCGTCGATCATCGCCAGCATCACCTCCTGCGGCTCGCCGACCGCGAGCCCGCCGATCGCGTAGCCGTGAAAGCCGATCTCGACCAGTCCTTCCGCGCTCGCATGCCGCAGCGACGGAACGTCGCCGCCCTGCACGATGCCGAACAGCATGTAGCCTTCAGGCGCGCTCTCGAATGCGCGCTTGCTCCGCTCCGCCCAGCGCAACGACAACCGCATCGCGCGCTCGATGTCGTCGCGCTCGGCCGGCAGCCGCACGCATTCGTCCATCTGCATGGCGATGTCGGAGCCGAGGTAGCGCTGCACCTCGATCGACCGCTCAGGCGACAACTCGACCTTGGCGCCGTCGATATGCGAACGGAAGGTGACCGCGTTCTCGCTGACCTTGCGCAAATCCGACAGCGACATCACCTGGAAGCCGCCGGAATCCGTCAGCATCGGGCCGTTCCACCCCGTGAACTTCTGCAAACCGCCAAGCGCCGCGATGCGTTCCGCGCCCGGCCGCAGCATCAAATGGTAGGTGTTGCCGAGGACGATGTCGGCGCCGGCCTCGCGTACCTCGCGCCAATGCATGCCCTTCATGGCGCCCGCGGTGCCGACTGGCATGAAGGCGGGCGTGCGCACCACGCCATGGGGCGTGGTCAGGCGGCCGGCGCGCGCAGCGCCATCGGTTGCGAGCAGCTCGAAATGATTGGGAAGACCGCGATTGGGAAGATTCATGGCGCTGCTTATTGCGTGCCGGCGGGTGCGGATCAACCACCTGTGCAAGCCTGGATCTGGTCCATGTCCCCGGCCCGACACAATTGAGCCGCCCAGCCGGCCTTCCGCTTGTTAAATAAAACGATACCGTATAGTTTTAACAAGGGGCAGGATGGGAATGCCGCAGGCGATATGCCGGCGGCCGCGTGCGTGTGGGTGACTTACGGCGAATGCCTTCCCCTTCATTTTTGACCGGATCGATCCTGTTCGATGACGGGATCTGCAGAACGGGCATGCGCCTGCTGCGCTTGGCCACCCTGCTCTGCGGCCTGGCGCTGGCCGGGTGCACGACCCTGCCGCGGACGCCCTACTCGGCGGCCGATGCGAGCAGCTCGCGCGTTCTCGATATCGACGGCCTGCGCCGCTACACCGACGAGCCCATCGACAAATTCCGCTCAGGCAAGGACGACGCCGCGGCGGCCACGACGTACCTGGCGCTGTCCGGCGGCGGCGCCGACGGCGCCTATGGCGTCGGCGTGCTGAACGGCTGGACCGCGGCCGGCAGGCGCCCCGCCTTCTCGGTCGTCTCGGGCGTCAGCACCGGCGGGCTCATTGCACCGTTCGCGTTCCTCGGGCCGCAATATGACGACACGCTCAGGGAGCTCTACACCAGCGGCATCGCGGAGAGCCTGCTGAGCGATCCCAGCATCATGCGCGTGCTGTTCGGCTCGGGCCTGTTCGGCAACACGCGGCTGCGCGAGCTGGTTGCCCGCTATGTCGGGCCGGAAATTTTGGCGCAGGTCGCGCGCGAGCATGCCAAGGGCCGCAAGCTGCTCGTCGTGACCACCGATCTCGACACCCAGCGCACCGCCGTCTGGGACATGGGCAGGATCGCCGCACTCGGTACGCCCGAGGCGCTCAAGCTGTTTCGCGACGTGATGGCGGCCTCCGCCAGCATTCCGCTGGTGTTTCCGCCGATCCTGATCGAAGCCGAAGGCCAGGGCCGGCGCTTTCAGGAGATGCATGTCGATGGCGGCGTCACGGCGCCGGTCCTGACGCTTCCCGAAGACCTACTGTTCCACGGGCGCCTGCCCGGCAACAGCCGGGTGAACATCTACATTCTCGTCAACAAGAAGATCGAACGCACTTTCGAGCTCGTACCCAATGGCACAATCGAGGTCGCCTCGCGCAGCCTGTCCTCGATCACCCAGTCACAGACACGCTCGGTGATCTTCTCGACCTACGATTTCGCGCGCCGCAATCACCTCGGCTTTCACCTGTCCTATATCGAGCGCGATTATCCGCCGCCGCCCTCGCAAGGATTCGACACGGCCTATATGCGCGCGCTCTATCAGTATGGGTACGAGAAGGCCGCGGCCGGCCGCGCCTGGAGCTCGACGCTTCCCTAAGGCCGCAGGAGCCGCGGCGGAACGGCGCGTTGCCGAGACAGTTGATGATGTGGCCGATTCGGCCAGATTCGCGGTGACGCCCCTCTTGCTGCGCGTTATAGAGCGATGACGACGATCACGACCGCGCAGGAATCATTGGGCATGGGATTGACTGCGATCAAGACGAGAGCGGCGAAACGGGAGGTCCCGAAATCGCGTGGCGGCCGGCCGACCAAGAGCGCGGCCATCGAGCGCGACCAGCGGCTGATCGAGGTCGCGACACGCCTGTTCCTCGATCGCGGCTATGACGCGACTTCGCTCGATGCCGTGGCGGAGGCGGCCCGGGTCAGCAAGCCCACCGTGTACGCGCGCTATGGCGACAAGCGCGGTTTGTTTGCCGAGGTTCTGAGGCGCGAGATCGCGCGCTGGCTGGCGCCGCTCGCCGAGGCCGCCGAGGTGCAACTCACGCGCCCCTCGGACATTTCGGTCGAGCAGCGCCTGGTCGAGGTCGGGCGCGAGATGCTGATGTTCACCTGCGGCCCCGACGCCGTCGCCTTCAGCCGCATGATGACGTCACAGGCCATCAACTTCCCCGACATCGCCAAGCTCGGCAAGGAGGAAGGCTGGATGAAGGCCGTCGCCACGACGGCGCGGTTCTTCGATCATCTGGTCGCGCAGGGCGCGATGGACCTCGAGGATACCGGTATCGCGGCCGAGGTCTTTCTCGACGTCGTGGTCGGCCATACCCACCGGATGGCGACGTTCGGGACACCGCTTGAGATGAAGACGGCCGAAAAGCGCATGCGCTCGGCGATCCGGCTGTTTTTGGCCGGTGCGCTCGGCCCCCCGGGCCGCGTCCAGGCCGCGACCAAAGGTGCTGTTCGGCGCCGCCCGTCCCGCTGACAGATTCGTGACCGGTTATCTCCGCCCGATGACGAATTGCACCTTGCTCGTAATAAAACGATACGGTATGGTTTTGTTTATAAGCAAGGTACGGGCTGATGCCTTCCCAGCCCCTGGCAGGCCCGCACCGTTCTTAAGACTTTGATCGCTGCAACATCCTACGCTGTTGCGGCGTTCCGCGGCCGGCCAGTTGCCCCCGGTCGGCCGCGCCCTTTCCTGCACCTCCGCACGGGTGAAGACGATGACGGCACCGATGCGCGCTCCGAAACGCTGGAAATCACTGCTCGTGCTCACTCTGTGGGCGGCCCTGCTCCCTGCGCCGGTTTATGCGGTGGCGGCGACGGCAGACGCGAGAGCCGCGCTCCGGAGCGAGGCCGACGACGGCGCCGCCCTGGACCAGCGGACGGTCGACCGCGAGCTCGCGCTGTTCCGCGACTCCGCGATCTCGCTGAGGCAGGCGATGGCGATCGCCGAGGCGCAGCATGCGGGTTCGACGACGGCGGACGTCAGTTTCGACGGGGCCGCCGCCTCGCCGGTCTACCGGGTAAAAACCTTGCACAACGACCGTGTCTGGCAACACGCGATCGACGCCACAACCGGCAAGATCGTCGGCGGCGGCGCGGCCTCACCGCTCGACGAGTTCGATGCAGATGACCGCAGCAACCTTGCCACCCTCAAGACCATCCAGCACCGCCTGGCCGACGCTGTGCGCGTGGCCGAGCACGCGGCCTCCGGCAAGGCGATCAGCGGCGGCATGGTCCGCGAGGGCGGCCGACTGAACTTCGCGATCGTCGTCATGAGCGGCACCGATCTCAAGGAGGTCATTCTCGAGCCGCCCGGCGCCGCGAGCCGGCGGTAATACGAGGCGCCTGCTCCATTACAGCCCCGGATCGGGCTGAAAAGCCGTTGACGACGCCAAGACTCTCCCGCATAAGTCGCCGCCATGATGACCGCGACGAAACGCACGACGAAAACCACCACGGCCTTCGGGGCCCGGGGAGGCGTGCGCGCGTAGTCACAGACTTAACGCATCAGCTCTACCGCAGCCCCGCACCGTGATGGTCCGGGGCTTTTTTGTTGTCTAAAGCTCAATGGAGGAGAATGTGAGTAACGATCCCGTCGTCGCGATTGTCGGCGTCACCGGTGCGGTGGGCGCCGAATTCATCGCCACCATGGACAAGCGTGGTTTCCGCGTCGGCAAGCTGAAGGCGCTGGCAAGCGCCCGCTCCGCCGGCAAGACGGTGTCGTTCCGCGGCCAGCCGGTCGTGATCGAAGAACTCGGCGAGCGTTCCTTCGACGGCGTCGACATCGCGCTGTTCTCCGCCGGCGGCAGCATCTCGAAGAAGTACGCGCCGATCGCGGTGAAGTCCGGCGCGGTCGTGGTCGACAACTCCTCCGCCTTCCGCATGGACCCGAACGTGCCGCTGGTGATCCCCGAGATCAACGCGAGCCGCATCCGCGACCACAAGGGCATCATCGCCAACCCGAACTGCGCGGCAATCACTGCGCTGGTGCCGCTATGGCCGATCCACCAGAAGAACCGCATCAAGCGTGTGATCATTTCGACCTATCAGGCCGCCAGCGGCGCTGGTGCTGCCGCGATGGAGGAGCTCGTCGAGTCGACCCGCGCAAACCTCAACGGGCAGGTTTACACGCCCAAGGTGATGCCGCACCCCTACGCCTTCAATCTCTTCAACCACAACACCGCCGTTGATCCCGAGACCGGTTACAACGACGAGGAGACCAAGGTCATCAAGGAGACCCGCAAGATCTTCGAAGACGAGAAGATCGCCATCGGCGTCACCTGCGTCCGCGTGCCGGTGCTGCGCGCCCATTGCGAGGCCATCACCTTCGAATGCGAGAAGCCGATCACCGAGGACCAGGTCCGCGCGATCATGGCCCAGGCGCCCGGCGTGAAGGTCGTCGACGACCGCGCCAAGAACTACTTCCCGATGCCGATTGACGCTTCCGGCCAGGACGACGTTCTCGTCGGCCGCATCCGCAAGGATCTGAGCGACCCGAGCGGGCATTCGATCTCGATGTTCGTGGCCGCGGATCAGCTGCTCAAGGGTGCAGCACTCAACGCAGTGCAGATCGCGGAGCTGCTGCCGCAGCGCGTGATTGCGTAGCGGAAGAGTTGTAGATGCGTAGGGTGGGCAGAGGCGCGCAAGCGCCGTGCCCACCTCTTCTCTCGCGCAGTCAAGAAAGACGGTGGGCACGCTTCGCTTTGCCCACCCTACAACGTGCGGCTAATTGCTTGTGCCCCGAAACAGCAGGCACGCATCGCCATACGAATAGAAGCGATACCCCTCCGCGATCGCATGCGCGTAGGCGGCCTTCATCGTCTCGATCCCTGAAAACGCCGACACCAGCATGAACAGCGTCGAGCGCGGCAGGTGAAAATTGGTCAGCAAGATATCGACGGCACGGAAGCGATAGCCGGGGGTAATGAATATCGCCGTGTCGGCTGCGAATGGCTGGATCGTGCCATCCTCGTCAGCCGCACTCTCCAGTAACCGCAGCGACGTGGTGCCGACCGCGACGATGCGGCCGCCGTTCTTTCGCGTTGTGTTCAGCACATCCGCCGTCTCGGCCGAGATCGTACCCCATTCGGCGTGCATCTTATGGCCTTCGGTGTCGTCGACCTTCACCGGCAGGAACGTTCCGGCGCCGACATGCAGCGTGACGCGGTTGAGGCCGACGCCGCGCGCGCGTAACGCCTGCTCCAGCGCCGGCGTGAAATGCAGGCCGGCTGTCGGCGCTGCGACGGCGCCCTCATTGGCCGCGAACATGGTCTGGTAGTCGGCCAGATCCTGGTCATCCAGCGTGCGCTTCGAGGCGATGTAGGGCGGCAGCGGCGGGCTGCCGAGATCTGATATCGCCTGGTCGAGCGTAGGCCCATGAAACGAGAACGACAACGTCACCTCGCCTTCCGCACCCTTGGCCTCGACCTCGGCGTCGAGATGACCGAGCAGGCAGACCTTGCCTTCATTGCCGAACCGGATGCGGTCGCCGGCGACGAGCTTTTTCGCCGGCTTCACCAGCGCCTGCCAGCGCGAGCCGTCGAGACGCTTGATCAGCGTCGCCTCGATCTTCGGCTCAGTCTCGCGGCCGATGCGGCGGCCCTTCAATTGCGCCGCGATCACCTTGGTGTCGTTGACGACGAGCTGGTCGCCCGGCTTCAGCCACTGCGGCAGGTCGGAGATGAGGTGATCGCGCAGCGCGCCGCCCTCCACGACCAGCATCTTGGCGGAGTCGCGCGGATGCGCCGGGCGCAGTGCGATGCGCTCGGTGGGCAGGTCAAAGTCGAAGAGATCGGTGCGCATTTGGACTCGGCCGCGGTACAGCCAGCCGCTCATCCTGAGGAGCGCGGAACGCGCGTCTCGAAGGATGAAGGCCCGACTGCTGCTACAGCGGTGGCCTCATGGTTCGAGACGGCGCTTCGCGCCTCCTCACCATGAGGGGAAACACTTACTCCTTGTCCGCCGCCATGCGCGCCTTGACGATCTTGTCGGGATTCATCACGGGCTCGCCGCGCTTGATCTTGTCGACATTCTCCATGCCCGCGGTGACCTTGCCCCACACGGTATACTGGTTGTCGAGGAAGCGGGCGTCGTCGAAGCAGATGAAGAACTGGCTGTCCCCGGAATCGGGATTGGCGGCGCGGGCCATCGAGGCGGTGCCGCGCACATGCGGCTCCTTGTTGAACTCGGCCTTCAGCTTCTTGCCGGAGCCGCCGGTGCCGGTGCCGTGTGGGCAGCCGGTCTGCGCCATGAAGCCGTCGATCACGCGATGGAACACGATGCCGTCGTAGAATCCCTCGCGTACCAGCTCCTTGATGCGTGCAACATGGCCAGGCGCGAGGTCGGGCCGCATCTCGATGGTGACGGGGCCCTGCGTGGTCTCGAGGATCAGGGTGTTTTCGGTGACGCTCATGCTTTTCTCTCTGGGGTTGGGGGTGAAGTCTTCCGGCCGTGGAACTGGACCGCGAATGGACGCCCCGCAGCGGCGCCGGCCATCGTTTCGGTAAATGGCATCGGCGTGCAGCGTTGCAATGCCTCCATCACCGCGATCCGGTATTCGAGCCGGTCATTATCTGAGGCATCCTTGGACTCGTAGGTGATCCTCGGGTGGCCCAAAATCTCTCCGGCGCGGTTAAAGCTCACGACGACCGTGATGTCGATGGGGCGGGCCTTCGAGGGCGGCGGCGGTTTCCAGCAACGGCCCAACCGCACGAAGATATCGCGGATGGTGTTGACCTGCTCGTCCTGCGCCGCTGCACTCGTGATGCCAAGCAGGAGCACCGCGGCAGCTACGAGGAGCTTTTCACCGCGGCGCGTCATCGCCTCTCCTATTTGATGTCGGAGGCGACCTGCACCTTCACCATCTTGTCGGGGTCGGTGACGGTGCCGCTGCCGGAACCAG
Source organism: Bradyrhizobium sp. UFLA05-108 (assembly GCF_059803455.1). Classification (NCBI taxonomy): domain Bacteria; kingdom Pseudomonadati; phylum Pseudomonadota; class Alphaproteobacteria; order Hyphomicrobiales; family Nitrobacteraceae; genus Bradyrhizobium; species Bradyrhizobium sp. UFLA05-108. Next base: position 26,413 of record NZ_JBANAZ010000071.1, read on the forward strand.
GCGGTGCCTTCTTCAGCTTGTCGACGACGTCCATGCCCTGCACGACTTCGCCGACTACGGTGTACTGGCCGTCGAGACTGCCGCCGTCCGCGAACATGATGAAGAACTGCGAATTGGCGCTATCGACGCTGTCGCCGCGGCGGGCCATCCCGACGACGCCGCGGGCGAAATGCACCTTGGAGAATTCCTGCTTCAGGTTCGGATATTTCGAGCCGCCGGTGCCGTTGCCGTTCTGGCCGTCGCCGGTCTGCGCCATGAAGCCGTCCATCACGCGGTGAAACGGCACGTTGTTGTAGAAGCCTTCGCGCGCGAGTTGCTTCAGCCGCTCGGCATGCTGGGGCGCAAGATCCGTGCGCAGCTTGATGACGATGCGGCCCTTGGTCGTGTCGATGACGAGCGCGTTGGCCTTGTCGAGGCCCGCCGGCAGGGTCTGAGCGACGGCAGGGGCAATGCCGATCAGCGCGGCAAAGATCGTGGCAAGAATTGCGAGACGACGGATCATGAAAACTCCGGATCAGATGAGATGAAACGCGCGCCGCTAGCCGGCGAATTTTGCCTTGAGCAGGCTTGCGACGAGCGGCGGCACGAATGCCGAGACATCCCCGCCCATGCCGGCGATCTGGCGCACCAGTGTGGCGGTGATCGGGCGGACCATGGGTGAGGCCGGCAGAAAGACGGTGTGCACCTCCGGCGCCATGGCCTCGTTCATGCCGGCAAGTTGCATCTCGTAGTCGAGGTCAGTGCCGTCGCGAAGCCCCCTGATCATGATGGTCGCACCGTGCTTTCGCGCCGCGGTCACGGTCAGGTCGTCGAAGGTCGTGGCTTCGAAGGCGCAGCCGGCCTGGGCAGCGATCGGCCCGCAGACGTCGTAGAGCATCTTGAGCCGTTCCTCGGTCGAGAACAGCGGCTTCTTGCCGGGGTGCACGCCAAGCGCAACGACCAGACGGTCGCACAGGGGAACGGCATGCCGGACCACGTCCAGATGGCCGTTGGTGATGGGGTCGAAGGAACCCGGATAAAAGGCGATACGCGGCATGGCCTCCTCCTACCGCGCCCTGCATTGCCCGGCAAGCCGGCAGGTTCCCTGCCCGCTTTTCCCGCAAGAAATGTCGGAACCCCCTGAACTGTTTCGTCCTGAGGGCAGCGACGAAACAAAACGGATCGCGAACGAAACCATTTCCCGTATCCGCGAAGACGTCCGGAAACTGGCCATGGTTACTAATCCGCGCAACGAAATGACGGGCCGCAAACAGGCGCAGCGGCCGCATCACAGGGGACCGTCTATGATCAAGACTCTTTCAGCGATCGCTGTTGCTGCATGCGTTGCCGCGGCTCTTACCGTGCTGCCCGGTTTCGCTCCGACCGTCGAAGCCAGCGTGCCGCAGCCCCTCGCCAAGGGTGACCGGCTGGATATCCGCGTCATCGGCAAGGATTGCTCGCAGCAGGCCTGGCCGAATTTCGAAGCCTCCTGCCTGCGCCGCGCCGGCACCAAGGCAAACGTCCGCGAGGTGCGCCTGGTGACCGCCGACCGGACGCCGTAGGCAAGCTGCCTAATCCGGCGTCACACAAACCCCATGGAAATTTGCGGCGTCTCGTCGCAGACTGAGCTGACGACCGCGCCCTCCGGATAGCCCGGCGGGCGCGTCGCCATCAGGGGGTTGCCATTGACCAGTACGCCTGCTGTCGCTACCGGCCACCATCCCAATCCGCTGCCCCTTGCCATGACCATGGGCGCCCTGGGGGTCGTCTACGGCGATATCGGAACAAGCCCCCTTTATGCCTTGAAGGAGGCCGCCAAGGCGGCAGCCCATGGCGGGACGGTCACCCAGGACGCCGTGCTCGGCGTTGCGTCCCTGATCCTGTGGGCGCTGCTCCTGATCATCTCGCTGAAATACGCACTGCTGATCCTGCGCGCCGATAACCGCGGCGAAGGCGGCATCGTGGCGCTGCTGGCACTGCTGCATGCGCGTCACGCCCAGCCGGGCACATGGCGTGCACATCTCCTGGTGGTCGGCCTCGTTGGCGCCGCCCTGCTCTATGGCGACGGTGCGATCACGCCGGCGATCTCGGTGCTGAGCGCCATCGAAGGTCTGAAAGTGGATGCGCCATCGCTCGCGCCGGTCGTGGTGCCGATCACGATCGCCATCCTGATCGGCCTCTTCATGATGCAGAAGCAGGGCACCGGCTTCATCGGCCGGATCTTTGGCCCCGTCATGCTGGCCTGGTTCGGCGTGCTCGCCGCACTCGGCATCCACGGCATCGTCAAGGCGCCAGCGGTGCTCGCCGCGCTGAGTCCGCTCTATGCCTTTGAATTCCTGATCCACCAGGACTTCCACATTTCCTTCGCGATCCTCGGCGCGGCCTTCCTGGCGGTGACCGGGGGCGAAGCGATGTATGCCGACATGGGGCATTTCGGGCGCTTGCCGATCCGGCTGGCCTGGTTCGCCATCTGCCTGCCGGCCCTGGTGCTCAATTATTTCGGACAGGCCGCGCTCCTGATCACCGACCCCACGATGATCGAGAATCCGTTCTTCCAGCTCTGCCCGGATTCGCTGCACTACCTGCTGGTCGCCTTCTCGGCTGTTGCGACCGTGATCGCCTCGCAGGCCATCATCTCAGGCGTGTTCTCGCTGACCCAGCAGTCGATCCAGCTCGGCTTCCTGCCGCGGATGCAGATCCGTCACACCCAGAGCGATGCGATCGGCCAGATCTATGTACCGCTGGTGAACTGGCTGCTGGCCGCCGCAACGCTCGGCGCGGTGCTCTCCTTCGGCACGTCGGACGCGCTTGCCGGCGCCTACGGCATCGCGGTGTCGCTCCTGATGGCGATCACCACGCTGCTCGCCGCGCTTGTCGCGATCCAGTGGGGTTATTCGCCGTGGCTGGTCGTTGCGGTCAACGGCTTCTTCTTTGCGATCGACGTGATCTTCTTCGCGGCCAATTCGATCAAGCTGTTCGAGGGCGGCTGGTTTCCGCTGCTGCTCGCCGGCCTCGTCGCCTTCCTGATGCTGACCTGGCGCAGCGGCGTCAAGCTCGTCGAGCGCGCCCGCGCGAAGCTCCGCCAGCCCGAGGAGGATCTGATCGAGACCGCCGTCAACAAGTGCCGCGCCAGGCTTCCCGGCACCGCCGTCTATCTCGCCTCGGCGCCGAAAGGCGTGCCGCTGGCGCTGACGCAATTCGTCAAGCACAACCGCGTGCTGCACGAACGCGTGCTGCTCGTGACCGTCCTGATCGAGGAAATCCCGCACGTGCCCGACGAGGAGCGCACCGAGGTTATCGAGATCATCCCGGCGATCACGCGCGTGGTCATGCATTACGGCTTCATGCAGAACCCGACCATCTATGAGGGACTGAAGCTCGCCTGCCGGCAGGGCAAGCTGCCGGGCATCGACCTCTCCGACATCACCTACTATGTCGGCCGCGAGACCATCATCCCGAGCGAGGACATTCCGGGCATGTGGGTATGGCGAGAGTCGCTGTTTGCCTTCCTGCAACGCAACGCCGAACGTTCCGCCGCGTTTTTCGGCGTGCCGACCGGACAGGTGGTGGAGTTCGGTACGGAGCTGGAGATCTAGCGGATGGCGAATAGCCAATAGCGAATGGAAATCTGTCCATTCGCTATTCGCCAAACACTACTCGCCATTCTCGCCGTTGCCATTCTCGGTCTCTTCCGTGATGTGCTCGACCGAGACGACGTGCTCGTCGTCGGCGGTGTCGAACACGATCACGCCCTGCGTCGAGCGGCCGGCGATGCGGATGCCTTCGACCGGGCAGCGGATCAGCTGGCCCTTGTCGGTCACCAGCATGATCTGGTCGGCCTCTTCCACCGGGAAGGACGCCACCAGATTGCCGTTGCGGTTGTTGACGCTCATCGCGACGATGCCTTTGCCGCCGCGTCCCGTGGTGCGGTACTCGTAGGACGACGTCCGCTTGCCATAGCCGTTGACGGAGACGGTCAGCACCACCTGCTCGGCCGCCGACATCTCGACATAGCGCTCCTGCGGGAGCTGGAAGCTGCCGGACGTCTCCTCGGCCTCGGCGTCCGCTGCGGCCTCATCAGCCACACCTTCGCCGGCGACCGCGCGGCGCATCTTCAAGTACGCCGAGCGTTCGTCCGAGGTCGTGTCGACATGGCGCAGGATCGCCAGCGAGATCACCTTGTCGGCCTCCGCCAGCGCGATGCCGCGCACGCCCATCGATGTGCGCCCGGTGAACACGCGCACGTCCGTGACGGGGAAGCGGATGCACTGGCCGCCGGCGGCGGTCAGCAGCACGTCGTCGCGCTCGGTGCAGATCTGCACGTCGACGATCGATTCATTGTCGTCGAGCTTCATCGCGATGATGCCGGAACGGCGCACATCGACGAAGTCGGACAGCTTGTTGCGCCGGACATTGCCGCCGGTGGTAGCGAACATCACGTCGAGCTGGCCCCAGGTGGATTCATCCTCCGGCAGCGGCATGATGGTGGTGATGCGCTCGCCCTGCTCGAGCGGCAGGATGTTGATCAGCGCCTTGCCGCGCGCGTTGGGGGCGGCCATCGGCAGGCGCCAGACCTTCTCCTTGTAGACCTGCCCGCGTGACGAAAAGAACAGCACCGGCGTGTGCGTGGAGGCCACGAACAGGCGCGAGACGAAGTCCTCATCGCGGGTCTGCATGCCGGCGCGGCCCTTGCCGCCGCGGCGCTGCGCCCGATAGGCCGACAGTGGCACGCGCTTGACGTAGCCGGCATGCGAGACGGTGACGACCATGTCCTCGCGCTGGATCAGGTCTTCGTCCTCGACCTCGCCTTCCTGCTCCATGATCACGGTCCGGCGCGGCGTGGCGAATTCCGCCTTCACCTCGGCGAGCTCGGTCTTGACGATGTCGAGGATACGGGCGCGCGAACGCAGGATGTCGAGATAGTTGCCGATCTCGCCGGCGAGTTTTGAGAGCTCCTCGCCGATCTCGTCGCGGCCGAGCGCGGTGAGGCGCGCCAGACGCAGCTCCAGAATTGCCCTGGCCTGCTCCAGCGACAGACGGATGGTGCCGTCCGCGTTGATGCGGTGGCGGGGATCATCGATCAGCGTGATGATGTCCTCGACATCACGCGCCGGCCAGTCGCGCGTCATCAGGGTATCGCGCGCGGCGGCCGGCGTGGGCGAAGTCCGGATCACGCGAATGATCTCGTCGATATTGGCGACGGCGATCGCAAGACCAACCTGCTCATGGGCGCGTTCGCGCGCCTTGCGCAGCTTGTACTTGGTGCGGCGGGTGACGACCTGCTCGCGGAAGCCGACGAAGATCGTCAGCATATCCTTCAGGTTCATCGTCTGCGGACGGCCCGAGTCGAGCGCAACGCTGTTGACCCCGAAGCTCGTCTGCAAAGGCGTGAACTTGTAGAGCTGGTTCAGCACCACGTCGGGCATGGCGTCGCGCTTGAGCTCGACGACGACGCGGTAGCCGTCGCGGTCGGACTCGTCGCGCAGGTCGGAAATGCCCTCGATCTTCTTTTCCTTGTAGAGCTCGGCGATACGCTCGACCATCGTCGCCTTGTTCACCTGATACGGGATCTCGGTGATGACGATCGCCTCGCGTTCCTTGCGAATGGTCTCGAACTCGACCTTGCCGCGCATCACGATCGAGCCGCGGCCGAGGTGGTAGGCGCTGCGGATGCCCTGGCGCCCCAGGATGATGCCGCCGGTCGGGAAATCCGGACCTGGGATAATGTGGTTCAGTTCGTCGATGGTGAGCGAAGGATTGTCGATCAAGGCCAGGCAAGCGTCGATCACCTCGCCCAGATTGTGCGGCGGGATGTTGGTGGCCATGCCGACGGCGATGCCGCCGGCGCCGTTGACCAGCAGGTTCGGGAACCGCGCCGGCAGGACCACCGGCTCCTTGGTCGAGCCGTCATAATTGTCCTGGAAGTCGACCGTCTCGCTCTCGATGTCCTCGAGCAGTTTGAGCGCGATCTTGGTCAGGCGCGACTCGGTGTAGCGCATCGCCGCCGGCGGATCGCCGTCGACCGAGCCGAAATTGCCCTGCCCGTCCACGAGCAGTTCGCGCATCGAGAAGGGCTGCGCCATGCGCACCAGCGCGTCATAGATCGCCTGGTCGCCGTGCGGGTGGTATTGGCCCATGACGTCGCCGACGATGCCGGCGGACTTCTTGTGCTTCTTGTCGGGCGTATAGCCCTCCTCGTTCATCGAGAAGAGGATGCGCCGGTGCACCGGCTTCAAGCCATCACGCGCATCGGGCAGCGCGCGCGCCACGATCACGCTCATGGCGTAATCGAGGTAGGACTTCTTCATCTCGTCGAGGATCGAGATCGGGCGAATATCCGAAGGATGCTCCGGCTTGTCGCCGGGCTTGTCGTTATCGTCGTCAGCCAAGGGGAAATCCGGTGAGTTCTTGTCCGGGAATCATATAGCGCATCGGGGGTCTGATAACCACCCTCGCGCAGTCCCGGGAGGCGCTTTTTCCGCTTATTTTTCCAACGACTTACGGCTTCTGCGAAGACTCGGCAGGAGGGAGCGGAAAGGCCCCTCTGGAACCCTGCCTTATGAGCCCAATATCACCTGATGCATGATGCGTCCCGGCAGCAGCGTGAACAGCCCTGCGATCACCAGTGCGCCGGCGAACATGAAGATCATTATGCGCCGGTGATCGGCGACGCGATGGGTATGCGCCCGCCACACCGCGAGCGGCAGCATCACAAGCGTGAAGATCGAGAGCAGATGAATCGGACTGAACGGCCCGACCAGCCGGATCTGGTGGATCCAGACGATGACGCGGCCACGATGGCCATCAGCGCCACCCAGATCCAGCCGACGGTCCGGTGCGGCAGCGTCCCCTTGGGCGCCGCGAACTGGACGACGCCAAGCGCAAAAGCGGCCATCGCCGCAAAGGCATGGAGCGGAATGGCTGGAGCAGCGTCAAGCAGAGGCGCGAGGGTCATGGCTGAGGCGTCCTGGCGATGGCGCCTGAGAAGCCGGCGCGAGCAATGTAAATAGCATTAACATGAAGTTAATACCATTCACATCGCCCGACATCAAATCCTCAGGCGCAACATCAGCGCGGCCGGTAAATACCAGCTTGATCAAAAGATTGGTAAGAGACGCTGACCCTTTGTGCGAAGGCGCCGAACCAGGCTCTTAGGACGGCAAGTCAGCTCAGAACGGAATGTCGTCATCCATATCGCTGTTGCGGCCACCGCCCGCCGCGACAGCGCGGCGCGGCGCGCTGCTCACCGGGCCAGAGGAGCCGAAGTCGCCGCCCGGCTCCTCGCCAAAGCTGCCGCCTCCTCCGCCACCGCGACCGTCGAGCATCGTGAGGTTGGAGTTGAAGCCCTGCAGCACCACCTCGGTCGAGTATTTTTCGGCACCGCTCTGGTCGGTCCATTTGCGGGTCTGGAGCGCGCCTTCGACATAAACCTTGGCGCCCTTCTTCAGGTACTGCTCGGCGACCTTCGCGAGCCCCTCGTTGAAGATCACGACACGGTGCCACTCGGTCTTTTCCTTGCGCTCACCGGTCGCCTTGTCCCGCCAGGTCTCCGACGTCGCGACGCTCAGATTGGCGATCGGCCGCCCGTCCTGGGTGCGGCGGATTTCCGGATCCTTGCCGAGGTTGCCGACCAGAATGACCTTGTTGATGCTTCCCGCCATCGCCGCTCTCCACTCCAAACTGCGAAATTGCTCGAAAAAGCCGGAGCCGTGCCAAAACCGCTCGCTGCCGCTTGCTGAAGGACCCTATACGCTGGCGGACGTCGCCGAGCCCGCGGTCCCGCAGGTTATCCCCACATATAGCACCTGGGCAGGCAGCGTTCCAGCTTTGTTCCTATGGGCGGCGACCGGATGCGCGCGCAACATGGGGTTGCATACTCGAAAAATCACCGGAACCGCATGGAACTTTTTCGGGTTCCAGCGCGCGCGAAATACCGCTTAACATTCATTAACTTAGGAACCTCCCAGTTCACTCGCGACTGTTGCTTTTTGGAGACGGACTCTACCTCCAAATCAGACTACGCTTGGTGCGACATCAATTCATTGGGCGTCGCGCCTGATTGACCGCTTCGGGGACTAAAGAAGCGGGTACAGCCGGAGGGACAGAAATGAAGAAGATCTTGGTGGGGGTCGTTGGTGCCGTTGCGCTGAGCCTGTCGGCTCCGGCGAGCGCAGCGGATCTCGCGGCGCGTCCATACGTGAAGGCTCCGCCCCCGGCGGTCGCCGCAATCTACGACTGGAGCGGCTTCTACATCGGCATCAACGGCGGCGGCGGCTCGGCCCACAAATGCTGGGACTTCGTGGACAGCACCGGCTTCGTGACTGGCGTCCCCGGCAGTCTCGTGGGTGAAGGCTGCCACAACGCAACCGGCGGCACGGTCGGTGGTCAGATCGGCTATCGCTGGCAGACCAGCCAGTGGGTGTTCGGCTTCGAAGGCCAGGGCAACTGGGCCGACTTCCGGGGCGACAACACCAGCGCCGTCTTCCTGACCGACCGCAACCGTTCGCGCATCGACTCCTTCGGCCTGATCACTGGCCAAATCGGCTATGCCTGGAACAACGTGCTGTTCTATGTGAAGGGCGGCGGTGCGGTTGTCGGCGACAAGTATGACGTCTTCGACGTCCCAAGCGGCGCGCTGCTGGCTTCGGCTCGCGAAACGCGTTGGGGTGGTACAGTCGGCGCCGGCCTGGAATTTGGCTTTGCGCCGAACTGGTCGGTGGGCGTCGAGTACGACCACCTCTTCCTCGGCCACCGCACCATTGGCTTCACAACGCCCGGCGGTTTGTCGTTCGGCAGCGACCGAATCGGCCAGGACGTCGATATGGGCCTCGTCCGCCTGAACTATCGTTGGGGCGGCCCGCTCATCGCGAAGTACTGATCTCCGCCAAAACTATTCTTCTCGAAAAGGCCGGCTAACGCCGGCCTTTTTGCTGCGCGCATGCATTCGGCGAGAATAGGTCAGCTACACTTACACGTTTTGGCGTGGTGTGGCTTCTCGGGTACACAACTATGGGCTTCACTGGTGTAAGCACGACCTCAGTTGGACCAGAGCGTCCGCTGTCCTTCCGCGCACGGAAGGCAAAAACAGAAACTGGGACTGGGATTAAGTTGAAAATGAAGAAGGTTTTGTTGGCTTCGGCCAGTTTGTTCGCACTCAGCGCGTTCGCTCCGGCCATGGCTGCCGATCTGGCGGCCCGCCCCTACACCAAGGCTCCGGTGGCCGCAGCGGCGGTCTATAACTGGACCGGCTTCTACCTCGGTGGCTTCGGCGGCTACGCCTGGGAAAACACCTCCACTGACCCGAAGTTGAAGGGTGGTTTCGCCGGTGGCACGGTCGGCTACAACTGGCAGACCAGCAACATCGTGTTCGGTCTCGAAGCCGATGGCGGCTGGGCTGACGTGAATGCCTCGGCGACCGCACTCGGCGTCACGGTGAGCTCGAAGACCGATGCGCTCGGCACCGTGCGCGGCCGCGTCGGCGTCGCCTTCGATCAGGTCCTGCTCTACGCGACCGGCGGCTACGCCTGGATCGACAACAAGATCAGCGTCTCGGCCCTCGGCGTGACCGTCTCCGACAGCAAGTTCCACTCGGGCTGGACGGTCGGCGCGGGCGTCGAAGCCTTCTTCGCCCCGCAGTGGTCGGTGAAGGGCGAGTACCTCTATCGCAGCCTCGGCAGCGAGAACTATTTCACCGGCACCGTTCCCTCGGGCACGCTCAACCTGCACACGTTCCAGGTCGGCGTGAACTACCACTTCGGTGGCCCGGTGGTTGCGAAGTACTGAGCTTCGCCTGACGCGAATTCTCGACGGAAAGACCGGCCTTGCGCCGGCCTTTTTTTGTTCCGGACGGGCCTTGCGCCCTCGCTACTGCCAAGTGCCGCCAGCGCCACAACAATCCGTTGACGATTCGCAACTCGCACTGGAAATCCGCTCTCGTTCTTCCTACGTTCGCAGCCTACCCAACGGCGTCCATCCCCGGTTCCGGGCGAGGCGCGCCTGAACGCCGGCGCGGCCGCGCAGCGTGGGAATCTCCTTGGGGACCACTGGGATGGACGAAGTGATCAAGGCGAAGCGCCAACAACAGAACGCGGGATCACACCTGCGCGCAATTACGATCCGTGGCGCGCGCGAGCACAACCTCAAGAACATCGACGTCGAGATTCCCCGCGACAAGCTCGTGGTGTTCACCGGGCTGTCTGGCTCCGGAAAATCCTCGCTCGCCTTCGACACCATCTACGCCGAGGGCCAGCGCCGCTATGTCGAGTCGCTGTCGGCCTATGCCCGCCAGTTTCTGGAGATGATGCAGAAGCCGGACGTCGACCAGATCGACGGCCTGTCGCCCGCCATTTCGATCGAGCAGAAGACGACCTCGAAGAACCCGCGCTCAACCGTCGGCACGGTGACTGAGATCTACGACTATATGCGCCTGCTCTGGGCGCGCGTCGGTGTACCCTATTCGCCCGCAACCGGCCTGCCGATCGAGAGCCAGACCGTCTCGCAGATGGTCGACCGCGTGCTGGCGCTGACCGAAGGTACCCGCCTCTATCTGCTCGCCCCGGTCGTGCGCGGCCGCAAGGGCGAGTACAGGAAGGAGCTTGCGGAATGGCTCAAGAAGGGCTTCCAGCGCGTCAAGATCGACGGCAGTTTCTACGAGCTGGCTGAAGCGCCGACGCTCGACAAGAAATTCCCGCACGACATCGACGTCGTCGTCGACCGCATCGTGGTGCGCGCCGATATCGGCCAGCGCCTCGCCGAGAGCTTTGAGACTGCGCTGAAGCTGGCCGAGGGCCTCGCCGTCGTCGAGTTCGCGGACGCACCGGCGGCCGCTCCCACCGAGGAGAAAAAGAAGACCGCCAAGATCCACGACAAGAGCGGGCCAGAGCGCATCCTGTTCTCGGAAAAGTTCGCCTGCCCGGTTTCCGGCTTCACCATCCCCGAGATCGAGCCGCGGCTGTTCTCCTTCAACAACCCCTACGGCGCCTGCCCCGCCTGCGGCGGCCTTGGCGTCGAGCAGCATGTCGACGAAGACCTCGTCATCCCCGACAAGGAGCTCGCGATCGGCAAGGGCGCGATCGCGCCCTGGGCCAAATCGTCGTCCCCCTACTACACGCAGACGCTGACGGCGCTCGGCAAGCACTACAAGTTCACGCTGACAACCAAGTGGAAGGATCTGCCGAAGAAGACGCAGAACGCGATCCTCCATGGCTCGGGCGAAGACGAGATCAAATTCTCCTATGAAGACGGCGTCCGCTCCTACGACACCAAGAAGCCGTTCGAGGGCGTCATCACCAACATCAACCGCCGCTATCGCGAGACCGAGAGCGAGTGGGCGCGCGAGGAGCTGGCGAAGTATTTCCACGACGTCCCCTGCGAGGCCTGCAAGGGCTTTCGGCTCAAGCCGGAGGCGCTCTGCGTCAAGGTCGGCGGCAGGCATATCGGTGAGATCTCCGAGCTCTCGGTGAAGCGCGCCGGCGAATGGTTCGAGGGCGTGCCCGAAGCGCTGAACAAGCAGCAGAACGAAATCGCGGGACGCATCCTCAAGGAAATCCGCGAGCGCCTCACCTTCCTGCTCGACGTCGGCCTCAACTATCTCACCCTCTCCCGCTCCTCCGGCACGCTGTCCGGTGGCGAGAGCCAGCGCATCCGCCTGGCCTCGCAGATCGGCTCGGGGCTGACAGGCGTGCTCTACGTGCTGGACGAGCCGTCGATCGGCCTGCACCAGCGCGATAATGCGCGCCTGCTCGATACGCTCAAGCGCTTGCGCGACCTCGGCAATACCGTGGTCGTGGTCGAGCATGATGAGGACGCCATTCGCCTCGCCGACTACGTCCTCGACATCGGCCCCGGTGCGGGCATGCATGGCGGCCACATCGTCGCCGAAGGCACGCCCGCCGAGATCATGCGCAACCCGAAATCGCTCACCGGCAAGTATCTCACCGGCGAGCTCGAGGTCGAGGTGCCGGAGCGGCGCCCGCCGAACCATCGCCGCACCATCAAGGTGGTGAATGCGCGCGGCAATAACCTCAAGAACGTCACGGCGGAGATTCCGCTCGGCCTGTTCACCTGCGTCACCGGCGTCTCCGGCGGCGGCAAGTCGACGCTCCTCATCGACACGCTCTACCGCGCCATCGCCCGCAAGCTGAACGGCGCCAGCGAAGGCGCAGCTCCACACGACCGCATCGAGGGCCTCGAGCACATCGACAAGATCATCGACATCGACCAGTCGCCGATCGGCCGCACCCCGCGCTCCAACCCCGCGACCTACACCGGCGCCTTCACGCCGATCCGCGAATGGTTCGCCGGCCTTCCCGAAGCGAAGGCACGCGGCTACGAGCCCGGCCGATTCTCGTTCAACGTCAAGGGCGGCCGCTGCGAGGCCTGCCAGGGCGACGGCGTCATCAAGATCGAGATGCACTTCCTGCCCGACGTCTACGTCACCTGCGACGTCTGCAAGGGCAAGCGCTACAACCGCGAGACGCTGGAGGTCCTGTTCAAGGGCAAGAGCATCGCCGACGTGCTCGACATGACCGTCGAGGAAGCCGCCGAGTTCTTCAAGGCGGTACCGCGCGTCCGCGAAACCTTCAATACGCTGCACCGCGTCGGCCTCGACTACATCCATGTCGGCCAGCAGGCCACCACGCTCTCCGGCGGCGAAGCCCAGCGCGTCAAGTTGGCGAAAGAGCTGTCAAAACGCGCCACCGGTCGCACGCTCTACATCCTGGACGAGCCCACGACGGGCCTGCACTTCCACGACGTCAAGAAGCTGCTGGAGGTGCTGCACGAGCTGGTCGCGCAGGGCAATACGGTCGTCGTCATCGAGCACAATCTCGAGGTCATCAAGACGGCCGACTGGGTCATCGATCTCGGCCCCGAAGGCGGCGACGGCGGCGGCGAGATCGTCGCCTGGGGTCCGCCGGAAGACATCGTGAAGGCGCCGCGGAGCTACACAGGGAAATTCCTTGAGCCGGTGCTGAAGAAGGCGGGCAAGCCGAAGCGCAGGAGCACGAGCGAGGCAGCGGAGTAGGCGATTGGACTGCATGCGTTCGCGTCAGATCGGCGTAGACCGGACGAGTGAAGCGACATCCGGGACTATAGAGTCCGTTTTACGGCCCCGCATATCGCTTCGCTCACGCGGACTACTCAATCGCCAGGCCGAGCACTCGTGGCGCTGACTGCATGGGAGAACCGACATGTCCGCCGGGCTCGTCCAAACCTACCGCGCTTTCGCCCACAATAATGCCTGGGCGAACCATCGGCTGCTCACCGCCTGCGCCGCGTTGTCCCAAGCTGACTTCGAAGCCGAACGGACCGGCTTCTTCCCGAGCATTCAACGAACGCTGAACCATATCCATGTCATTGACCTCTTCTATGTAGACGCGCTCGAGGGAGGATGGCTCGGACCGGCTGCCTGGAAGAACGAGATTCCGTATCCTTCAATTGCCGCGCTGAAACCCGCGCAAGCCGCAACCGACCAGCGCTTGATCGCCGTCTGCGACGCGCTGACGCCTGAGCTTCTCAATGGCTCTGCCCGGATCAACCGCGACACGCGCGTCCAAACTGAACGCCGCGACCGGCTGCTGATGCATCTGTTTCAACATCAGATCCATCATCGCGGGCAGGCGCACGCCATGCTGTCCGAAACGAACGTTGCGCCGCCTCAGCTCGACGAATTCTTTGCGGAGGGAGAAGCGCCGCTGCGGGCTGCCGAGTTCGCCGAGCTCGGCTGGGCCGAGGACACGGTGTGGAAATCCTAGCTGGACGGATCGAACAGCGTCAGCTCTCTCTTCGTAGGGCGGATTAGCGGAGCGTAATCCGCCAACTTGTCTTCGGCGAAAGCGGCGGGTTACGCTCCGCTAAGCCGCCCTACGTCTGGATTTCATGCCCTACTCCCTCGCCATCTTCGATCTCGACGGCACGCTGGCCGACAGCTTTCCGTGGTTTCTGCGCACCATCAACGACGTCGCCGATCGCTTCGGCTTTCGCCGCGTGGCCGATGAGGAGGTCGAGAGCCTGCGGCATGCTTCGACGCGCGAGATCCTGCGGCGGCTCGAGGTGCCCTTGTGGAAGCTGCCGGCGATCGCGCGGCATGCGCGGCGGCTGAAGGCGGAGGCAACTGCGGAGATTTCCCTGTTCGCCGGCGTCGAGGCCATGCTGCACACGCTTGCCGCAAGCGGCGTACAGCTCGCGATGGTGACATCGGACAGCGAAGTCAATGCGCGCGAGAAGCTAGGTGCGACAGCGAGCCTGTTCGCGCATTTCGACTGCGCCGCCTCGCTGTTCGGCAAGCCCGCCAAATTCCGCCGGGTCATCCGTCGCGCCGGCGTGCAGCCAAACCAGGTGATCGCGATCGGCGACGAGGTCCGCGATATCGAGGCGGCGCGCGCGGTGGGGACTGCGTGCGGAGCGGTATGCTGGGGTTATGCGGCGCCGGCGGCGTTGCGGGCGCTGGCGCCCGATCACACGTTTGAACAGATGGACGAGATAGCGGACGCATTGTGCCGCAAGCTTAGGGTGGGTTAGCTCTACTGCGTCACAAGCCCCCCTTCCCTCATCCTGAGGAGCGCGGAACGCGCGTCTCGAAGGATGGCCGCGGGTGAGATCCCGGCCTTCATGGTTCGCCCGGCGATGCGCAGCATCGTCCGGAGACGCGCTCCGCGCTCCTCACCATGAGGGTCTTGTAACGCAGTAAAACTAGCTAACAACCCATCCTATGCGCCAACAAGGAGGTGACGATGCCCATCACGGAAGCCGCCCGTCTGAAGCTTTTGGCGCCGCCAGTCGGCAAGGTGCGCGTCGTGCTCGATACCGATACCTACAACGAAATCGACGATCAGTTCGCGCTCGTCCAGATGCTGCTCTCGAAGGAGCGCTTCGACGTCGAGGCGATCTACGCCGCCCCGTTCTTCAACAAGCGCGCGACCAGCCCGGGCCACGGCATGGAGCTGAGCTACCAGGAAATCCTGCGTCTGTTGGAGCGTTTGAACATCTCACCCGACGGCCTGGTTCATCGCGGCGTCACCGACTATGTCGGCCCTCGGAAGGAGGCCCGCGAGGCGCCCGCGGTCGAAGACATGATCGCGCGAGCGCGGGCCGGATCGCCTGACAAGCCGCTCTACATCGTTGCCATTGGTGCCATCAGCAACGTCGCCTCAGCACTTCTCAAAGCGCCCGATATCAGGGATCGCGTCGTGGTGGTGTGGCTCGGCGGCCATGCGCTGGAATGGCCACACACGATCGAATTCAATCTCAAGCAGGATGTCGGGGGTGCCCAGGTGCTGTTCGACAGCGGCGTGCCCCTGGTGCTGGTGCCGTGCAAGGGCGTCACCTCGCATCTTCACAGCACGGTGCCGGAAATCGAGCGCTATGTCGAACCTTGCGGCAGCATCGGCGCGTTCCTGGCGATGCGCTTCAAGGACTACGCGCCCGATCACCTCGGCTGGTCGAAGGAAATCTGGGACATGGCGCCGGTCGGCTGGCTCCTGAACCCGGATTGGGCGCCGAGCGTTATCATCCCGGCGCCTGTCGTAACGGAGCAGATGACGTGGAGCATCGATCGCAGCCGACATGCGATCAGGTACGTGACCTACGTGGACCGGAATCCGATCCTGAGGGACTTCTTTTTGAAGTTGAAGGCATTTGCCGAAGCGAAGAATTCGTAGCCGCCTAAAGCGCGATGGGTTTTGGTTGAATCGATTGGCCACGGGCTTGCTCAACCTCTCCCGCCTGCGGGAGAGGTCGGCGCGAAGCGCCGGGTGAGGGCTCTCTCCACTTGGGGATTGTTCACCTGAGGAGACACCCTCTCCCCAGCCCTCCCCCGCAGGCGGGGGATGGAGTGCACCTTCGTTGAGGCAACAATCAAGCTTAATCCCATCATGCTCTATGCCATCACGCGCCACCTGCCCGGCGCGCGCAGCCCTGATGACAACGGACGGACCGCGACCACCGCGCTCTCGGAGGCGCAGGCTGGCTGGGGCGCGAACTTGCTGGATACCTTACACGTCGCCGTAGGCCGCCTCGACCGGGCGCGTGGCGCGGCCATAGCCCATGATCATGAACAGCGCGCCGATGATCGAGAGGTTTTTCAGCGCGTCAACCAGCATCTTGCCGTTCTCGGGCGGGGTCTGGTTCCAGAAGTCGTAGAACAGGAACGTCGAGATCGCGACGTAGATGATCAGCAGCATCGCAAAGAAGCGCGCGCCGAAGTTCAGCGCGATCATCAGCCCCGCGATGATCTCGAGCCCGCCGACGGCGATCGCGAGCAATTGCGGCGTCGTCATGCTGGTGGCCTGCTCGACCTGCTGCGCATAGGGCGCGATCATCTCGGGCACGGTGACCTTGCTGGCGATGAAATCGGCCGTCGCCTGTATCGCGAACAGCTTCGTGGCGCCCGTATAGATGAACAGCACGGCGAACAGGATTCGCCCGAAAGTCACGAACGCTGGCATGGTCGGCCTCTTGGCATTGCTTTAAGGGCGGGACGCTGACGCGACGACGACGCGATTATGAAGATTCTACGGGCGGTTTTCAAAGGAGAAATCCGGAAGTTGTCATCCTTGCCGGGGACCACCGCGCTACTTTGCATGGGGTTGTTTTCGATATTTTTGGTTGGAGTCCCCGAAGCCCCTCCCAGAGGCGAGTAACAAACGGTCCCGCGGAAACTTCCCCCTCGCCCGAATTCGAGCTGCGCTCGAATTCGGTTTCCTCCGCCAAGCGGGGCGAGGTGCCCCCTTACGTAAACAAACTCGGCTGCTGCCGTGCCGCCCGCTCCTGGGCCTCCACCACGGCAACCGCGGTCATGTTGAGGATGCCGCGCGCGGTGACACCCGGCGTGAGGATGTGTGCCGGCCGCGCCGGGCCGATCAGGATCGGCCCGACGGGAAGCGCGTCCGCGAGCACCTTGATGGTCTGGTAGGCGATGTTGGCCGCATCCAGCGTCGGCATGATCAGGATGTTGGCCTCGCCTTCCAGGTTCGAGTGCGGCAGGACCAGCTTGCGTGCCGCCCCCGACAGCGCGGTATCGGCCTGCATCTCGCCATCGGCCTCGATCTCCGGATGCTTCTCCTTCAGGAGCTGGATCGCCCGGCGCATCTTGCGCGATGAGTCCGTGTCATAGCTGCCGAAATCCGAGTGTGACACGAAGGCGACCTTCGGCTTCAGCGTGAAGCGCTGCACGTGGATGGCCGCGAGCGCAGCGATCTCGGCCAGCTCCTCCGCGCTCGGATTGGGCCGCACCTGGGTATCCGCGATGAAGAACGCGCCCTTGGTGGTGATCAGCAGCGCCAGCGCCGCATAGTCGCTGATCCCGCTCGAGAAGCCGATGATCTCGCGGACGTGGCGCAGATGGCTCATGTAGCGGCCCTCGACGCCGCAGAGCATCGCATCTGCCTCGCCGCGTCCCACGGCAAGCGCCGCGATCACGGTGTTGTTGGTGCGCACCACGGTGCGCGCACCCTCCGGCGTGACGCCGCGGCGGCCAGCGACCTCGACATAGGACTGCACATACGAGCGGTAGCGGGGATCGTCCTCGGGGTTGACCAGGTCGAAATCCTTGCCCGCCTTGATCGAGAGACCGAAGCGCTTGATGCGGGCCTCGACCACAGACGGACGGCCGACCAGGATAGGACGCGCGAGCTTCTCCTCCAGCACCACCTGCGTGGCGCGCAGCACGCGCTCGTCCTCGCCCTCGGCGTAGATCACGCGCACCGGCTGGGTCTTGGCCTTGGCGAACATCGGCTTCATGACGATGCCGGAGCGGAAGGCGAAGCGCGTGAGCTGGGCGGCATATTCGTCGAAATTGGTGATGGAACGCGTCGCAACCCCGGATTCCATCGCGGCCTTGGCGACCGCCGGCGCGATGCGCAGGATAAGCCGAGGATCAAATGGGCTCGGGATCAGCGAGCCCGGGCCGAAGCCGCCCGCCTCGCCGGTGTCGAAGCTGCCTTGTGAGACCGCGTCCGATGGTGCCTCGCGCGCGAGCTGCGCGATGGCATCGACCGCTGCATGCTTCATCTCCTCATTGATCGCGGTGGCGCCGACGTCGAGCGCGCCGCGGAAGATAAAGGGGAAGCAGAGGACGTTGTTGACCTGGTTCGGGTAGTCGGACCGCCCGGTGCAGATCATGGCGTCGGGACGCGCCTTGCGCGCCTCCTCCGGCATGATCTCCGGCGTCGGGTTCGCAAGCGCCATGATCAGCGGATGGTCGGCCATCGCCTTGGCCATATCGGGCGTCAGCACGCCCGGTGCCGAGAGCCCGATGAAGATATCGGCCCCGCCGATCACGTCGGCCAGCGTGCGCTTATCGGTCTTCTGGGCATAGACCGCCTTCCAGCGGTCCATCAGAGTGTTGCGCCCGTCATAGACGAGGCCGTCGATGTCGCAGACCCAGATGTTCTTGCGCTGTGCGCCCATCGAGACCAGGAGGTTCAACGTCGCGAGCGCCGCCGCCCCTGCCCCCGACGCGACGATCTTGACGTCCGAGAGCTTCTTGCCGTTCAGCCGCAGGCCGTTGCTGATCGCGGCGGCAACGATGATCGCGGTGCCATGCTGGTCGTCATGGAAGACCGGAATCTTCATGCGCTCCTTCAACCGCGCTTCGATCTCGAAACATTCGGGTCCCTTGATGTCCTCGAGATTGATGCCACCGAAGGTCGGCTCCAGCGCCGCCACCGTCTCGACCACGCGTTCGATGGTGTCGGCGGCGATCTCGATGTCGAAGACGTCGATGCCGGCGAATTTCTTGAACAGGACCGCCTTGCCTTCCATCACGGGCTTGGAGGCCAGCGGGCCGATATTGCCGAGGCCCAGGACCGCGGTGCCGTTGGAGACCACAGCGACCAGGTTGGCGCGGGACGTCAGCGTGGCGGCTTCGGCCGGATTGTTGGCGATCTCGGTGCAGGCGGCGGCGACGCCCGGCGAATAGGCGAGCGCAAGGTCGCGCTGGTTGGCGAGAGGCTTGCTCGCCTGGATCTCGAGCTTTCCGGGCCGCGGCAGACGGTGATAGGCCAGCGCCGCCTGGTGGAGATCTTCAGAATAAGACGACATGCCGTGCCTCGCCTCGCGTTTTGCAGCCCAAAGGTCTCTTCCCTGACCGGCCCGCCCTAAAAGGCGGTATTCCGGATCATGGAAACGGGATCAAGCACGGCCGGCGGCTTGGTGGCAACATCCGATTGCAGCCCCATCAACAGACCGCGCCGTCAAACATTTGAAAACCATAGCTTTCCCTGGACCGTGCAAGCTATTGCGAATATGGCAGGTTGTTCTGCCCTGAGCCAGCAACTGGAGCTGACCGCATGAGACGAATCCTGACCGGCCTGATCGCGCTTGCCGTTCTGGTGGGAGGCGGATGGCTCGGCTTCAATCTCTACGTTCAGCACCGCGCCACCGCCGAGGTCGAGGCGAGCTTCGACCAGATCCGCAGCCGCGGCGGCAAGGCGAGCCATGGCAAGGTGGCGTTCGACCTGATGACGCGGACCCTGACGGTCGAGGACATCGCCATCGAGCCGGGACAGCCACCGCTCGCCGGGCTCAAGGTCGCCAGCATCAAGGCGGCCGGCATCCGCCAGACCGACGAGGCGCATTTTTCGGCCGAGACGATCGACATCGCAGGCGCCGAGCTTGCCATCGACGGAGCCGCCGGCCCGGCGAAGGTAAAGGCAACGTACAAGATCCCGCAGATCACGGTGACCGGCTACTCCGGCCCGACCCGCGCCCAGGGCGCGCCGGCCTCACCCTCGCTGGTCGACGCCTACCGCTTCGCGCTCGAGCAGTATGCGAGCATCACGGCGGCCTCGGTCTCGGTGCCGACCGTGAGCGTCACCATGAATACCGGCTCAAACGCGGCCGGCAGCGGCGAGATCACCTATTCGGGACTCGCGATCCGCAACGTCAACCGCGGGAAGGTCGATACGGCGAAGATCGATCGCGCCGTTTTCAGCTTCGGCACGCCACAGGCGGCCAAGCCCGACAAGCTCGTCGGCGAGTTTTCCGACATGGTCATCGACGATGTCGACGTGAGTGCCGTGCTCGCTGCCCTCGATCCAGAGAAGGCCAATGACGACAGCTATCATCAGGCCTACCGGAGGATTTCGGTCGGCCCCTATGTGCTGACATCGACACAAGGAGTGCGCGCGCAAGTCGATGGGATCGCCATCGAGGACCTCGGATTTCAGCCGTCAAAATTCCGGCCGGCCGAGTTTCTGGCCTTGCTGCCAAACGACCCATCGTCTCCACCGACGCCTGCGCAGGGGCGCGAGATGATGGAGAAGGTGGCCGCGATGTATGAGGGCCTGCGCGTCGGCAAGATCGAGATCAGCAATCTGTCGATGGGCACGCCGCAAGGGACCGCCCGTCTGAATGCGATCAAATACGCCCAAGGCGAGCTCTCGCTCGAGGGCCTCGACGCACCCGCGCCACAGGGGCAGTTCAAGGTGGAGCGCTTCGCGCTGAAATCCTTCAGCGTGGCGAGCCTGATGCGCTGGGCAGCGAGCGTCGCGAGCCCCGGGAAGGCGCCCTCGCCGGATCAGATGCTCGGTCTGTTCCGGGTGCTGGAAGGCGCCGAGGTCAAGGGGGTTGCCGCGCCCTATAAGACCACCAAGAAGCTGGTCACAATCGACACGCTGAGCGTGAACTGGGGGCAAATGGTGGGCTCAATCCCGACCAAGGCCCACATCATCGCCAAACTGGTCACGCCGACCGATCCATCCGATCCGAAGCAGCTTCCATTGATCGCCGGCGGGATCGACAAGCTCCCGATCGACCTCGATCTCGGCGCAGCCTGGACCGAGCAGTCCAACAGCTTCGCGCTGGCGCCGGCGACCCTCGACATCGGAGGTATCGCAAGAGCACAATTGCGCGTCGCACTCGGCAACGTACCGCGCGGGCTGTTCTCTGCCGACTTGGCGCAGCTCATGGGCCAGGTAGCCCAGGTCGAGACTGGCACCATTGAGTTCGCACTGCGCGACAGCGGCGGCGTCGATTCCGCGGTGACGCAGTATGCACGGGGGAAAAATCTCAGCCGCGACGCCGCGCGCCAAGCGCTCGCCGACAGCGTCAGGGTGCATCGCGCGGAAGTCGCCGCGGCCAATCCGGATGCGGGCACGGCGGTGGATGCCATCGCAAGCTTCGTCGAAACACCCGGTCAGACGCTCACCATCAAGCTCACGCCGCGTGCCAAGGTGCCGCTGATGCAATTGATGCAACTGTTGCAGATCGAGCCGCAGACCGCGCTCGCGCAATTCAAGATCGAGGCGTCGACGGGGTTGTAGGGCGCATCTTTCGCGGGTTCGGTGAAAATTAGACTCGTGGACAGCCCTCATTCTTCGTCATTGCGATTGCAGCGAAGATTCCATGGGGAGTGGATAGCGACCGGGTCTGAGGCCAGACTGAGGTTGCTGAATCCATTCAACCTGG
>NZ_JBANAZ010000072.1:0-47423 GCF_059803455.1 Bradyrhizobium sp. UFLA05-108
CTTCGAACAAGGAGATGATCTGAAATGATCTAACAACCACTCATCCTTGACCAAGCCCATACAAGTATTCCAGAGGCGGTAGTGATTCTATCGAGAGGTCGCGGCGTACTGGATTCCCCGCCTTCGCGGGGAATGACAGCGGAGATTGATGCGCGATGGACGCTCCCAAGCGCTCGTCATTGCGAGCGCAGCGAAGCAACCCAGAATCCCTCTGCGGAAAGACTCAGGATTGCTTCGCTGTGCTCGCAATGACGGTGGAGTGTGAAGCGAGAGCGTCGCGCCTCACTCACTCCGTCATCACATCAAGCATACCTTCCGTGACAGTGCTTGAACTTCTTCCCACTGCCGCAGGGGCAATCTTCGTTGCGGCCGACCTTGCCCCAGCTTGCCGGGTTCTTCGGATCGCGCTGCACGGCGTTGGCCTGCGGGGCCAGCGTCACGTTGGCGAAGGCCATCTCGTCCTCGCCGGTATCAGGATTGAGCTTGTGCGCTTCCATTGTGGGCAGGATAGGCGCTTCCTGCTCCGGCGGAATGATCTCGACGCGCATGAGCTGCGCGGTGACGGCCTCGCGCAGATGCGCACTCATCTCCTGGAAGAGATTGAAGGCCTCGGTCTTGTACTCCTGCAACGGATCGCGCTGGCCGTAACCGCGCAGGCCAATGACCTGGCGCAGATGGTCGAGCATAATCAGGTGCTCGCGCCAGAGATGATCGAGCGTCTGCAGCAGAATCGTCTTCTCGACGTAACGCATCACGTCGGGACCCCACTGCGCGACCTTGGCCGCCATGTGCTCGTCGGCACGGGTCTCGATGCGGGTGAGCAATTCCTCGTCGGCGATGCCCTCTTCCTTGGCCCAGTCGTCGACCGGCAAATCGAGATCGAGCACGCGCTTCAACTCTTCCTTGAGACCCGCGACGTCCCACTGCTCGGCATAGGCATGCTCGGGCACGTGCTTGGCGACGAGGTCCTCGATGAAGGCGTGGCGCATGTCGGCGATGGTCTCGGCGACGTTCTCGTCCTTCATCAGGTCGACGCGCTGGTCGAAGATCACCTTGCGCTGGTCGTTCTGGACGTTGTCGAACTTGAGGAGGTTCTTGCGGATGTCGAAGTTGCGCGCCTCGACCTTCTGCTGTGCCTTCTCGAGCGCCTTGTTGATCCAGGGATGGATGATGGCCTCGCCCTCTTTCAGACCGAGCCGCTGCAGCATGCTGTCGAGGCGATCCGAGCCGAAGATGCGCATCAGATCGTCTTCCAGCGACAGGAAGAATTTTGAGCGACCGGGGTCACCCTGACGGCCGGAACGACCGCGGAGCTGGTTGTCGATGCGGCGGGACTCGTGACGCTCGGAGCCGATGATGTAGAGGCCGCCGGGCTTGTTCACGGTCTTGGCGGGCTTTGAACCCTTGGCCGGCTCGATCTCGACGGTCTCCTCGGCCTTCAGCACGATGTCGCGGAAATGTTCGATGTCGGCCTTGATCTGCTCGATTTTTTTCGCCTTCTCGGCCTCGTCCTCGATCCCTGCGGTCTCCTGCTGGATGCGCATGTCCAGGGAGCCGCCGAGCTTGATGTCGGTACCGCGCCCCGCCATGTTGGTCGCGATCGTGATCGCGCCGGGCACGCCGGCTTCCGCAACGATATAGGCTTCCTGCTCGTGGAAGCGCGCGTTCAAGACCGCGAACAGTTTTGCGGGCTTGCCGGCGCGGGCGGCGGCGTAGAGCTTCTCCAGCGCGCTTTCCTTGCCGAAATCGATCTGCTTGTAGCCGTTCTGCTTCAAGAATTCGGCGAGCACTTCCGACTTCTCGATCGATGCCGTGCCGACCAGCACGGGCTGGAGGCGCGCATTGGCGCGCTCGATCTCGGCGAGGATGGCGACGTATTTTTCCTTCTGCGTGCGGTAGACCTCGTCGTCCTCATCCAGACGCGCGACCGGCAGGTTGGTCGGGATCTCCACGACCTCGAGCTTGTAGATGTCGAACAATTCGTCGGCTTCGGTTGCCGCCGTGCCGGTCATGCCCGCCAGCTTCTCGTACATGCGGAAGTAGTTCTGGAAGGTGATCGAGGCGAGCGTCTGGTTCTCGGGCTGAACCGCGACGTGCTCCTTGGCTTCGAGCGCCTGGTGCAGGCCTTCCGAATAGCGCCGGCCCGGCATCATGCGTCCGGTGAATTCGTCGATGATCACGACTTCGCCGTCGCGAACGATGTAGTCCTTGTCGCGGGTGAACAGCGTATGGGCGCGCAGCGCCTGGTTGACGTGGTGCACGACCGAGACGTTCTCGACGTCGTAGAGCGACTCGCCCTTGAGCTGGCCGGCGTCGCGCAGCAGTGTCTCCAGCTTCTCCATGCCGCCTTCGGTCAAGGTCACCGTGCGCTGCTTCTCGTCGACCTCGTAGTCCGTGACCTTCTCCAGCTTCGGCATGAAGGTGTCGATGGTGTTGTAGAAGTCCGAACGGTCGTCGAGCGGGCCGGAGATGATCAGCGGGGTGCGGGCTTCATCGATGAGAATGGAGTCCACTTCGTCGACGATCGCGTAGTAGTGCGGCCGCTGGACCATGTCCTCGAGCCGGTACTTCATGTTGTCGCGCAGGTAGTCGAAACCGTATTCGTTGTTGGTGCCGTAGGTGATGTCGCAGGCATAGGCCGCCTTGCGCTCGGCATCGTCGAGCCCGTGCACGATCACGCCGGTGGTCATGCCGAGGAAGCCGTAGATCTGGCCCATCCAGCCGGAGTCGCGGCGGGCGAGGTAGTCGTTGACGGTGACGACGTGGACGCCCTTGCCGGCGAGCGCGTTGAGATAGACCGCAAGCGTTGCGACCAGCGTCTTGCCTTCGCCGGTCTTCATCTCGGCGATGTCGCCCTCATGCAGCACCATGCCGCCGATGAGCTGGACGTCGAAATGGCGCTGGCCGAGCGTGCGCTTGGCCGCCTCGCGCACCGTGGCGAAGGCAGGCACCAGCAGGTCGTCCAGCGTCTTGCCCGATGCGAGCAGCTGCTTGAATTCGGCGGTGCGGGCCTTGAGGGCTTCGTCGGAGAGTTTTGAAAGTTCCGGCTCGAGCGCGTTGATCGCGTTGACTCGGGATTGGTATCCCTTCACCCGCCGGTCGTTGGCGGAGCCGAAAAACTTGCGGGCGAGCGCGCCGATCATACCGAATTCCTTGCCAAATTCCTGTGTTCGCGATTACCGCGTTGCAGCCAAGAGGTTGTCACCAACTTGCCTATCAACTCACCGTGACGCCTCGCGGCCAAGGCCCCGTTGCGGGGTCATCCGCCATATGGGTGGGAATTGAGCAAATCTGGGTTCAACGGCCAAAAACGCAGCAAAATAAACGCTATCGCCATGGACGCGACCGGCCACAGATATGGCCCACCCTGAGCCTTGTCAACGGCGGCCGGCTTTCCGCTAATTCATCATTTTGACAGGTTTTTCGCGTTGCCAAGGCATCCCGATTGGGCGAGTGTCCGCCCCGCCCAAATACCCCCTTCAGGATAAGGATTTTCCATGACCACCTCGTTCCCGGTAACGAAAACCGGCCTGCGCTTCGGCCTTGCCACCGCCCTTGCGGGCTGCCTCGCACTGGCGCTGATCGCAGGTCCCGGCCGGGCCGCCGACGACCCGGTCCTGGCCAAGGTCAATGGCGCGGAGATCAAGAAGAGCGACGTTGCGCTCGCCGAGGAGGAACTGGGGCCCTCGCTGGCACAGATGGACCCGGCGACCAAGGACGAGAACGTGCTGGCCTTCCTGATCGACATGAAGATCGTCGCCAAGGCCGCCGAGGACAAGAAGATCGCCGATAACGAGGAGTTCAAGAAGCGCCTGGGTTTCGCCCGCAACCGGCTTCTGATGGACAGCCTGCTCGCCCAGGAAGGCAAGACCGCGACCACCCCCGATGCCATGAAGAAGGTCTATGAGGAAGCCTCCAAGCAGATCACCGGCGAGCAGGAGGTGCACGCCCGCCACATCCTGGTCGAGACCGAGGACGAGGCCAAGGCGGTGAAGGCCGAGCTCGACAAGGGCGCCGATTTCGCCGAGCTCGCCAAGAAGAAGTCCAAGGATCCGGGCTCCGCCGACGGCGGCGACCTCGGCTTCTTCACCAAGGAGCAGATGGTGCCGGAATTCTCGGCGGTCGCCTTCGCGCTGGAGCCGGGCAAGATCTCCGACCCCGTGAAGTCGCAGTTCGGCTGGCACATCATCAAGGTCGAGGAAAAGCGCAGCCGCAAGGCGCCGGATTTCGACCAGGTCAAAGCCCAGATCGAGAACTACGTCACCCGCAAGGCCCAGGCCGACTATGTCGCGAAGCTGCGCGCTGAAGCCAAGGTCGAGCGGCTGGACCAGCCTGCTGCGGACGCGGCAAAGCCGGCTGACAAGCCGGCCGACGCGGCGAAGCCCTCCGACAGCAAGATGGCGCCGCCAGCGAAGAAGTAAGAATTCGCTGTCACTTCGCTGACGCCTAGAGTATTTAAGTATCGTGATGCCCGGCCTCGTGCCGGGCATCTGCGTATCTGAACCCATCAAGGCCCAAGCGATGTCCTCCACTGTCTCTCCACTTGCCCCCAAGCACGTTCCCGACATGCCCGTCATTGCGGGCGTCCGTCTCGCGACGGCGGAAGCCGGCATCCGCTACAAGAACCGCACCGACGTGCTGCTCGCGCTTCTGGACAAGGGCACCGCGGTCGCCGGCGTCTTCACCAAGTCGAAATGCCCGTCCGCGCCGGTGGAATGGTGCCGCGCGAAACTGAAGGGCGGCAAGGCGCGCGCGCTGGTGGTCAATTCCGGCAACGCCAATGCCTTCACCGGCAAGACCGGCCGGGCATCCACCGCGCTGACCGCGAAGATCGCGGCCAAGGCCGTCGGCTGCAGCGAAAGCGAGATTTTCCTCGCTTCGACCGGCGTGATCGGCGAGCCGCTGGATGCGACCAAGTTCGATGGCGTGCTGGGACGTCTCGCCGCGACCGCCGAAGCCGGCGACTATCTCGCGGCCGCGAACGCGATCATGACCACCGACACCTTCCCGAAGGTCGCAACCAGGACCGTGAAGCTCGGCAAGGCCAAGGTCACCATCAACGGCATGGCCAAGGGCGCCGGCATGATCGCGCCCGACATGGCGACCATGCTGTCGTTCATCTTCACGGATGCGCCGATCGCGCCGGCCGCGCTGCAAGCGCTGCTCAAGAGCGGCGTCGAGGACACCTTTAATGCGGTGACGATCGACGGCGACACCTCGACCTCTGACACTCTGCTCGCCTTTGCCACCGGCGCTGCCGCCGAGCACGGCGCGCCAAAAATCAGCCGCGCCAGCGACCCGCGCCTGAAGGCCTTCGTCAAGGCGTTCAACGAGGTGTTGGCCAATCTCGCCGAGCAGGTGGCGCGCGACGGTGAAGGCGCACGCAAGCTGGTCGAGATCACCGTGGAAGGCGCCAAGACCAAGGCGTCGGCGCGCAAGATCGCGATGTCGATTGCAAACTCGCCGCTGGTGAAGACCGCGATCGCAGGTGAAGACGCCAATTGGGGCCGCGTGGTGATGGCTGTGGGCAAGGCCGGCGAGCCCGCCGATCGCGACAAGCTGTCGATCTCCTTCAACGGCATCCGCGTCGCCAAGAGCGGCGCGCGCGATCCGTCCTATGACGAGGCACAGGTGTCGGAGGCGATGAAGGCGCCGGAGATCGCGATCAAGGTCTCGCTCGGCCTCGGCAAGGGCCGCGACCGCGTGATGACCTGCGACCTCACCAAGGAATATGTCGCGATCAACGGCGACTATCGATCGTAAGTTCAGGCATGGCCGAACTCAAGCTGACATTGGTAGTGGCCTGCGCGCTCGTTGACGCCGACAAGCGCGTCCTGATCGCGCAGCGCCCCGAGGGCAAGGCGCTTGCCGGCCTCTGGGAGTTTCCCGGCGGCAAGCTCGAGCCCGGCGAACGGCCGGAGCAGAGCCTCATCCGCGAGCTTCACGAGGAGCTCGGCATCACCGTCAGCGAGCCGTGCCTGGCGCCTCTCACCTTCGCAAGCTACGCCTACGAGGCGTTCCATTTGTTGATGCCGCTCTACATCTGCCGCCGCTGGGAGGGGATGGTGACGGCACGTGAAGGCCAGACCCTGGCCTGGGTCCGTGCCAACAAGCTGCGCGACTATCCGATGCCGCCAGCGGACATCCCGCTGATCCCGCATTTGATCGATCTGCTGATGTGAATTGGGACCTCATCCTGAGGAGCGGCGGTTGCGCCGCGTCTCGAAGGATGGGCCGCATGGCGAGAGCGGGGCCTGCATGGTTCGAGACGGCGCTTGCGCGCCTCCTCACCATGAGGACCATGAGGGTCACGTCTTCCCTGCCTTCTTCACCGCCTCGGCAAGGCTGGTCTTGGCCGATCCGGGCTTGAGCGGCTGCTGTTGGCTGGCATGCGGCGCCCAGCCGGAGAGCCAGATGATCTCGAATGTCGTGCGGATGCGGCCGTCGGGATCGGCAAAGCGCTCGGCATAGATTTGCGCCATCCGCAGCATGGTCGCACGCCGCGTCAGCGTGCGCCGCCGCTCGACCAGCACGTTGGCTGCGCCCATGCGCCTGAGATCCTGCATCAGCGCGAAGGCATTCGCATAGCGCACGACGATGCGATCGACGTCGGTGACCGGCAGCGCAAAACCCGCCCGCTGCAACAGCGCGCCGATGTCGCGCAGATCGGCGAACGGCGCAACGCGCGGCGACACGCCGCCCTCGCATTCGGCTTCGGCCGCGGCAAAGGCCTGGCGCAACTCGGTCAGTGAATCGCCGCCGATCATCGCGGCGAGCAGGAGACCGTCGGGCTTCAACGCACGCCGGATTTGCGCGAGCACGCCCGGCAAATCGTTGACAAATTGCAGCGCCAGCGCGGACGCCACCAGATCGAGGCTTTCCATCGCCAGCGGCAGCTTCTCCTCGCCCGTAGCATCGAGCTCGATCCGCTGTACATTGCCGAAG
The DNA here is from genome assembly GCF_059803455.1 of Bradyrhizobium sp. UFLA05-108. NCBI lineage: Bacteria > Pseudomonadati > Pseudomonadota > Alphaproteobacteria > Hyphomicrobiales > Nitrobacteraceae > Bradyrhizobium > Bradyrhizobium sp. UFLA05-108. Next base: position 6,946 of record NZ_JBANAZ010000072.1, read on the forward strand.
CGCGCGCGCAACGCCGACAGGCCCTCACCGGGGGTCCACAGATCGGCAACGGCGCCAAATTCGCGCATCACCGCAGCCAGCCGGTCGGCCATGTCCTCGTCGACACGGTCGAGCAGGAAGCTGGCAAGCCCCTGCACGCTCGCACGTCGCTGCCGCGCATGCAGCAGCGCGCGGTCGAACAGGGCGGGCGGGATTTGCGGGTTTTGCGCCATGCCGCTGGTTACGCCGATCGCGACGGTTCTGGCAATCTCCTCTCTCGTGTCCCGGACGCGGTGCGGCACGCAGTGACGCTCCGTAGAGCCGGGACCCACGTTTACGTGGACGATTCCTGGGCCCCGGCTCAGCAGCGCACCGCTACGCGCTGCGCCGCGTCCGGGGCACGAGACATAAAACCGCGGCTTGAGCCCTCGCAAACGTAGCGCTAGCCTTCATTCATGGAAGCCGAAACCGCCCCGTCCCGTTCCATCTCCGCCCATTGGCGTGGGGCGCTTTCGGCCGGCCATCGCCTATTGTCGCGCGCGGCAAGGCTCGCGCTCGACATTGCGCTGCCGACGCTGTGCGTGTCCTGCCGCGAGCCGGTCGATGGCGAGGGCGTCTGTGCGGCCTGCTGGGCGAAACTCTCGTTCATCGCCCCACCCTACTGCCCGCGGCTCGGAATCCCCTTCGTCTACGATCCCGGCCCTGAGATGCTGTCGATGGAGGCGATTGCGAGCCCGCCCGCCTATCATCGGGCGCGCGCCGCGGTACGCTATGATGATGTCGCGCGCACGCTCGTGCATTCGCTGAAGTATCAGGACCGTACCGATCTTGCGCCGGCCATGGGCCGCTGGATGGCGCGCGCGGGGCGCGAGCTGCTTGGCGAGGCCGACATGCTGGTCCCGGTGCCCCTGCATTGGCGGCGGGCTTGGCGCCGCCGCTACAACCAGGCGGGCGCGCTGGCCCGCGTGATCGAGCGCCAGACCGGGGTCAAGGTAAAAGGCGACGTCCTGCGCCGGGTCCGCGCCACCGAGCAGCAGATCGGCCTGTCGCGCGCCCAGCGCGCCACCAATGTGCAGGGCGCATTCCAGGTATCTGCCGACCACCAGGCCGAGGTGCAGGGCCGCCGCATCATCCTGATCGATGACGTCCTCACCTCGGGTGCGACACTGGATGCCTGCGCGCGGGCCTTGCTGCGCGCCAAAGCGGCGCAGGTCGACGCACTGGTCTTTGCCCGGGTTGTGGAGACCGGGTCACGTCCCATATAATTCAATCAATTCATGAATTGAGAGCGCCAGGCGAGATGAGCACTGCTGTCGAGATCTATACGAGGCCGGGCTGCGGCTATTGTTCCGCGGCCAGATCGCTGTTGACCCGCAAGAAAGCCGCCTTCACCGAGTTCGACATCGCCAAGAATCCGTCATGGCGCCAGGAGATGTATGCCCGCGCCGGCGAGGGCTCGACGTTCCCGCAGATCTGGATCGGCGAGAAGCATGTCGGCGGTTGCGACGAGCTCTATTCGCTCGATCGCGAAGGCAAGCTCGATGCACTGCTCGAAAGCGTCAAGGCGGTCTCATGAACCAGAATCAAGCTCAAGCGCAGGATCGTACCTTCACTGCCGCCATGGTGCAGATGCGCACCGGCCTTCTGCCTGAACCGAGCTTCGAGCAGGCGAGCAAGCTGATTCGAAAAGCGGCCGCAAACGGCGCGAATTACGTGCAGACGCCCGAAGTCAGCAACATGATGCAGCTGAACCGCAAGGCGCTGTTCGAGCACCTCGCCAGCGAAGAGGACGACAAATCGCTGAAGGCCTATCGCGCGCTCGCCGCCGAATTGAAGATCTTCTTGCATGTCGGCTCGCTGGCGCTCCGCTACTCGCCGGAGAAGGCGGTCAACCGCTCCTTCCTGATCGGACCCGACGGCAATCTGCTGGCGAGCTACGACAAGATCCACATGTTCGACATCGAGCTGCCGGATGGCGAGAGCTATCGCGAATCCGCCAACTACCAGCCGGGCGAGACGGCTGTGATCTCCGACCTGCCCTGGGGCCGCGTCGGGCTCACGATCTGCTACGACGTGCGCTTCCCCGCGCTCTATCGCGCGCTGGCGGAGGCCGGCGCTTCGTTCATCACCGTGCCCTCCGCCTTCACCCGCAAGACCGGCGAAGCGCATTGGCACGTGCTACTGCGCTCGCGCGCAATCGAGACCGGGTGCTTCGTGTTTGCTGCCGCGCAAGCCGGAACGCACGAGAACAAGCGCGAAACCTATGGTCACTCGCTGATCATCGATCCCTGGGGCGAGATCCTTGCCGAGGGCGATGTCGAGCCCGGCATCATCATGGCCAAGATCGACCCGGCCAAGGTCGAGACCGCGCGCAGGGCGATTCCCTCACTGCAACATGGCCGCCGCTTCGGCGTCGCCGATCCGAAGGCTGGCCCTGATCATCTGCATCTGGTGCGGGGATCGGCATGATCCGCTATGCACTCCGCTGCGAGCGGGACCACGAGTTCGAAAGCTGGTTCCAGAGCTCGTCGGCTTACGACCAGCAGGTCAAGCGCAAGCTCGTGACCTGCCCGATCTGCGGCTCGGCCAAGGTCGACAAGGCGATCATGGCGCCGCGCATCGTCGGCAAGAAGGGCCGCGAGCGCGCTCCCGAGCCAACCCCGGCACCCACGCCAACGACCGAGGTCACACAGCAGCAGCCGGCCTCGCTGATGCTGGCCCAGGAGCGCGAACTGCGCACCAAGCTGAAGGAATTGCGCGACCACATCGTGAAGCATGCCGACAATGTCGGCGAACGCTTCCCGAACGAAGCCCGCGCCATGCATTACGGCGACAAGGAGCACCGCCCGATCTACGGCGAAGCCTCGCCCGATGAAGCCAAGGCGCTGATCGACGAAGGCATCGAGGTGTCGCCGCTGCCGGTGCTGCCGGAAGACCGGAACTGACGCGAGCGCTCATGAGCCGCGAAACGATACTCTCGTCGCTCATCCATTTCGATGCGTCCATCCCGGACCTGAAGTCCGGACTCGGTTCGTTGACGTGGGATAGTGATCCGGTGGTCACGCTGGCGCGACGCGATATCGTCGCAGTCCTTGAGCGGTTTTCAACCGGAGAGATCGATGCCCTCGCCGTCGAGGATTGGGCCAATCTCGTCGAATGCCGCGAGGATATCGGGTTCGAATCGGGATATGAGGACGTGATCCATGCGGCGATCCACGATCTGGCGAACCCGGTGTTGAGCGGTGAGTTGCGCGTTCTGGCACCCGGCATCCTTGCCGGGCTTCGCTAACTCTTCCTACGCCCCCACCAGCACCGCAACGCCGATCACGATCAGCACGATGCCGAAAATCTCGCGCGGCGAGACCGGCTGCTTGAACGAGTAGTAGGCGACGCCCTGCGCGAACAGCACCTCGATCAGCGCGAGCGTGCGGACATTGGCGGCGGCGGTCAGCGCGAAGGACAGGAACCAGAATTGCGAGGCGAAGGCGCCCATGAAGCCGGCGAGCAGCGACGGCTTCCATAATCCAAGGATCGCCTGCAAGATTTTTGGTGCGCGCCACAGCAGGTAGACCGTCAGGATCAGCGTCTGCACGAACAGGCCCAGCACCAGCGTGAACGACGAGGCCGTCACGAAGGAGACGCCGGGCACCGTGATGATTGCGCCGCGGAAGCCGACGGCTGACAGCGCAAACGCGGCCGCGGCGACGAGGCCGATGATGGTCGGCTTCAATTCGGCAAAGCTCTTCTCGCCGCCGGGACGCAGCGCGGTGATGACGACGCCGACGGTCGCGATCACGATCGCCAGCACCTTGAGCCAGGTCAGGTGATCACCGAGGAAGACGAAGCCGAAGATCGCGGTCTGGATCGCTTCGGTCTTCAGATAAGCCGTAGTCACCACGAAGGAGCGGTCGTTCATGGCGAGCAGCATCAATCCGGTGGCGACGATCTGGCTGAGCGCCCCTAACAGCAGCCACGGCCAGAACACGGTCGGCGGCGCGCTCAGATGATCGCCGGAGACGACCAGCACCAGGCCCAAGAACAGCACCGAGAACGGGAAGCCGAACAGGAAGCGGATGTTGGTCGCGCCCCAGGTACCGAGCGGCTTGGTCAACGACCGCTGCATCGCATTGCGCGCGACCTGGCCGAGCGCGGCGATGACGGTGAAGGGAATCCAGAGGCTGGTGACGGTGAGCATGGGCGGGAAATGGCGGGACAGAGAGGCGCTAGCGTGAAGGTAACAGACTCGCTGGTCAACCACGCCGATGTCATGGGTGCGATGCTCCTACCACAAACTCCACTGTCGTCCTGGACAAGCGGAGCGCAGATCCAGGACCCATTACCCCAGGGAGTGGTTTTGCGAAGACTCGTGGTTACAAGCCTCGCGCCACAACCGCTCCCTGGGGTAATGGGTCCTGGCTTTCGCCAGGACGACACCTCTGTTGTTGCAACAGCCGGGCTGCTACACGCAACGCCCGCCTCACACCATCCCTTCCGCCACGACCATGTAGTTCACGTCCATGTCGGAGGAGAGGCTCCATCTGTCGGCGAAGGGCGAGTAGACGACGCCGGTCTGCTCGGTGATGACGAGGCGGTTGTCGAGCAGATATTTGGCGAGCTCGTCGGGGGTGACGAACTTGTTCCACTCATGGGTGCCGCGCGGCAGCCAGCGCAGCACGTATTCGGCGCCGACGATGGCGAGCGCAAAGCTCTTCCAGTTGCGGTTCAAGGTCGAGACCACCATCAGCCCATTCGGCTTCAGCATGGCGGCGCAGCGGCTCAGGAAGATGCCGACGTCGGTGACGTGCTCCACCACCTCCATCGCCAGCACGATGTCGAAGCGCTCGCGCGGGTCGACCTCCTCCACCGTAGTGCAGCGGTAGTCGATCGACAGATGCCCCTTGTCGGCATGGAGCTTTGCGGCCGCGATGTTGCTTGCCGAGGGATCGATGCCGATGACCTGCGCCCCGAGCCGCGAGAGCGGCTCGCAGAGCAGGCCTGCACCGCAGCCGATGTCGAGCACGCGCAGGCCTCCGAGGCAGTTGAGGCTGCGCACGTTGCGCTCGAACTTGCGACAGGCGGAGTCGCGGATATAGCCGAGCCGCAGCGGATTGATCTTGTGCAGCGGGGCCATCTTGCCGCTGGGGTCCCACCACTCGGCGGAAAGCTTTGAGAACTTGGCGACCTCGCCGGCGTCGACGGTCGAGGCCGGGCTGACAATCGTGGTGGCGGAACTGTTCTGCTGCATGCTCATGACAACGCGCCGTCCTACCGCACGGTGATCGAATTGCGGAAGGCAAGTGGGGACGCGATGGTCTCGATCTTCTCGATCCCCTCGCCCACGCCGCGGATCGTCACATCGCCGTAGTTGAAGATGCGACCCAGAATGCTCTGGTCGACATCGACACTTTCAACCTTGTCGAGGCTCATTTCAAAGGTCTTCCGGGTGATGAACCCGGTCTTATGCACAACTCTGAAATTGGTGACGTCGGTCTCGGTGGTAAAGCGGTGGAACCAGCCCTTCAGTGTCCAATAGAGGCCGCCCAGCGCCACCAGGCCGGAAGCTGTGAGCCACAGCAGCACGAGTCCCTCCGTGACCGTCTGCCGCGACATCAGAAGCAGGATCAGGGCCACGATCCAGGCCAGAATCGCCGGAAAATAGAAGATCCAGTGCGCATTGGTCGAATACAGCACCTTCTCGCCGGGCTGCAGGATCTCGTCGATATAACGCGCCATAACCTCGATTAACCCATTCCCGGCCCAGACGGGTCCATCAGGAACCGGCTTGCCCCCGGCCCCGCCGCTCTGTATACGCGCGGTCGGTAGCTACCCCGTCCAGCGCGGGCCACCATACTGATCCTCAAGAGGGAATGCACGCGTCGTCATGAGCCGCCTCGTGATGAAATTCGGCGGCACGTCCGTCGCCAATATCGAACGTATCCGCAACGTCGCACGACATGTGAAGCGTGAGGTCGATGCCGGGCACGAAGTTGCCGTGGTGGTCTCCGCGATGTCCGGCAAGACCAACGAGCTGGTCGCCTGGTGCACCGAAGCTTCCCCCATGCACGATGCGCGCGAATACGACGCCGTGGTCGCCTCCGGCGAGCAGGTGACGTCGGGCCTGCTGGCCATCACGCTCCAGAGCCTCGGCATCCAGGCGCGCTCCTGGCAGGGCTGGCAGATCCCGATCAAGACCAGCGACGCTCATGCCTCGGCCCGCATCGAGGACATCGACGGCACCGAGATCATCAACCGTTTCAAGGAGCGCAAGGAGGTCGCGGTCATCGCCGGCTTCCAGGGCATCAATCCCGAGACCGGCCGAATCACCACGCTCGGCCGCGGCGGCTCCGACACCTCGGCGGTCGCGATCGCCGCCGCCGTCAAGGCGGATCGCTGCGACATCTATACCGACGTCGATGGCGTCTACACCACCGACCCGCGCATCGTGCCGAAGGCACGCCGGCTCGACAAGATCGCGTTCGAGGACATGCTGGAACTGGCCTCCCAGGGCGCCAAGGTGCTCCAGGTCCGTTCGGTGGAACTCGGCATGGTCCACAACATGCCGATCTTCGTCCGCTCGAGCTTCGACAAGCCCGAGGACATCGACCCGCATGCCAACCAGCCGCCCGGTACGCTGATCTGCAGCGAGGAGGAGATCATGGAAAACCACGTCGTCACCGGCATCGCCTTCTCCAAGGACGAGGCCCAGATCTCGGTGCGCCAGATCGAGGACAAGCCGGGTGTCGCCGCCTCGATCTTCGGGCCGCTCGCGGACGCCAACATCAACGTCGACATGATCGTTCAGAACGTCTCCGAGGACGGCAAGACCACCGACCTCACCTTCACGGTGCCGGCGACCGACTACGCGCGCGCCAGGGACACGATCACCGCCGCCAAGGCCAAGATCGGCTATGCGCGGCTCGACAGCGCCACCGACGTCGCCAAAATCTCCGTGATCGGCAGCGGCATGCGCAGCCATGCCGGCGTCGCCGCCCAGGCGTTCTCGGCCCTCGCGGCGCGGAATATCAACATCCGCGCCATCACAACCTCCGAGATCAAATTCTCGGTTTTGATCGACACCGCCTATACCGAGCTTGCGGTGCGGACCCTGCACACGCTCTACGGTCTCGATCAGGTTTAGACGAATTTTCTGTTAGCGGCCGCAGCAAACGCGAAGGTGTACACACCTTCGCGTTTGGCAGGCGTTTTGCTTGGCAAAACAAGCCTCAATTCGCTATACGGCGAGCAGGGTGGGCTGCCGCAGACTGTGCCCCAGTTCAGGCGGTGCCGATTCGGCACAAGCGCTAAATCCAAGAGGATTTGGACTCGTGCCGCCGCCGGACGAGCAAATTTGTTGTTTTTCTGGAGTTTTGGGCCAGCCGCCGGCTACCCCGCCGGGCCAGGCAGATGAAGGAGATTGACGGCACATGCGGAGCGCGTCGGGAGGTCCCCGCGTCTTGTTGAGACGGCTCCGCGAAACCATGGCGGAGCAGGTCTCGGCCCAGGAGCGGCTGGACAAGATCGTGGTGCTGATCGCCGCCAACATGGTGGCCGAAGTGTGCTCGGTCTATGTGCTGCGCGTCGACAACACCCTCGAGCTCTACGCCACCGAAGGCCTCAACCGCGAGGCCGTGCACCATACCGTGCTGAGCGCCCATGAGGGCCTGGTCGGCCTCGTCGCCAGCGAGGCGACCCCCCTCAACCTCAGCGACGCCCAGAGCCACCCGGCCTTCTCGTTCCGCCCGGAAACCGGCGAAGAGATCTACCACTCCTTCCTCGGCGTGCCGATCCTGCGCGCCGGCAATACGCTCGGCGTGCTGGTGGTGCAGAACCGCGCCAAGCGCAATTATGTCGAGGAGGAGCTGGAGGCGCTCCAGACCACCGCCATGGTGTTGGCGGAGCTGATCGCCTCGGGCGAATTGTCCGCGCTCGCCCAGCCCGGCCTCGAGCCGGCCGCACGCCATTCCGCGCAAAAGGTGGGCGCGATCCTGTCGGAGGGCATAGCGCTCGGACACGTCGTGCTGCACGAGCCGCGCGTCGTCATCAAGGACTACATCGCCGAGGACCTGCCGAAGGAAATCAAGCGGCTCGACACCGCGCTCGCCAAGCTGCGCTCCGACCTCGACCGCATGCTCGAGCGCGGCGACGTCGCCGAGGGCGGCGAGCACCGCGACGTCCTGGAAGCCTACCGCATGTTCGCCAACGACCAGGGCTGGTCGCACAAGCTGCACGAGGCGGTCGCGACCGGCCTTACCGCGGAAGCCGCGGTCGAGCGCGTGCAGTCGGACACCCGCGCGCGCATGCTGCGCTCCACCGATCCCTATTTGCGCGACCGCCTGCACGATCTCGAAGATCTCGGCTACCGCCTGATGCGCCAGCTCGTCGGCCAGGACCACGCGCCGTCCCGCGAGCAACTGCCTGACAACGCCATCGTCATCGCCCGCGCGATGGGACCGGCGGCGCTGCTCGACTACGACCGCAAGCGGCTGCGCGGCATCGTGCTGGAGGAAGGCACCGCCAACTCGCACGTCTCGATCGTGGCGCGCGCGCTCGGCATCCCCGCGGTCGGCGAGGTGCCGAACGCGCCGGGTATCGCCGATCCCGGCGACGCCATCATCGTCGACGGCACCTCGGGCTCGATCTACGTACGGCCTTCGCAGGAGATCGAGGCGGCCTATGCGGAGCGCGTGCGCTTCCGCGCGCGCCGCCAGGCGCAGTACCTGGCGCTGCGCGACCGTCCTTGCGTGACCAAGGATGGCGAGGCGGTGGAGCTGATGATCAACGCGGGTCTTGCGATCGACCTGCCGCATATCGACGACACCGGCAGCGCCGGTATCGGCCTGTTCCGCACCGAGCTGCAATTCATGGTCGGCCAGAGCCTGCCGCGCACCAGCGACCAGCTCGCGCTCTACCGCACCGTGCTCGATGCCGCGGGCACCAAGCCCGTCACCTTCCGCACCCTCGACATCGGCGGCGACAAGGCGCTGCCCTATATGGAGGCGGTGATCGAGGAAAATCCCGCGCTCGGCTGGCGCGCGATCCGGCTTGGCCTCGATCGCCCCGGCCTGCTGCGCGGCCAGATCCGCGCGCTCTTGCGCGCAGGCGGCGGCCGCGCGATCCGCGTGATGTTCCCGATGATCTCGGAGGTCGGCGAATTCGATTCGGCAAAGGCGCTGGTCGAGCGCGAGCTGACATATTTGCGCCAGCACGGCCATACGCTGCCGGAGCGCATCGACATCGGCACCATGGTCGAGGTGCCTGCGCTGCTCTACCAGCTCGACGAGCTTCTGAAGAAGGTCGACTTCATCTCGGTCGGCTCCAACGACTTGTTCCAGTTCCTGTTCGCGGTCGATCGCGGCAACGCCAAGGTTTCGGAGCGCTTCGACACCATGTCGGCACCGATCCTGCGCGTGCTGCGCGAGATCGTGCGCAAGTCCAAAGCTGCGGAGAAGTCAGTCTCGCTGTGCGGCGAGATGGCATCCAAGCCGATCGGCGCGCTGGCGCTGATCGCGATGGGCTACCGCTCGCTGTCACTGTCGGCGACCGCGCTCGGGCCGGTGAAGGCGATGGTCCTCGAGCTCGATGCCAAGAAGGCCGGCGCGATGCTCGATCCGCTCCTGGACGCGCCGACCGGCACCGTCTCGATCCGGCAGAAGCTGACGCAATTTGCCGAGGCCGAAGGGCTGTCGTTGTAGCGGGCCGGTCCGAAAGCCGTCCCGCCTCGCCCCTTTTTGCACCTGAGACTTGATCGATGTCGTCACTCCCCGAAGCCAAACTGGACGTCCTCCTTGCGCATCATGCCTCTCTCGAGGCCGAAACGCTCGGCCAGCTCTCCTCCGAGCGCTATGTGCAGGTCACGCGCGAGCTCGCCGAGATCAGCCCGCTGATCGACGCGGTGAAGACCTATCGGTCTGCGGTAAAGGAGCTCGCCGACACCGAGGCGCTGATCGCCGATCCCGCGACCGATGCCGAGATGCGCGGCATGGCGGAGACCGAGCGCGACGAGCTCTCGCTCAGAATCGAAGATCTCGTGCAGAAGATCCGCGTGGCGCTGTTGCCCAAGGACGCCATGGACGAGCGCAACGTGATGCTGGAAATCCGCGCCGGCACCGGCGGCGACGAGGCCTCGCTGTTCGCCGGCGACCTGTTCCGGATGTATGAGCGTTTTGCCGGCCTGCAGGGCTGGAAGGTCGAGGTCATCTCGGCGAGCGAGGGCACCGTCGGCGGCTACAAGGAAATCATCGCCGAGGTGCAGGGCCGCGGCGCATTCTCCAAGCTGAAGTTCGAATCCGGCGTGCACCGCGTGCAGCGCGTGCCCGACACCGAGACGCAAGGCCGCATCCACACCTCGGCGGCCACGGTCGCCGTGCTGCCGGAGGTCGAGGATGTCGACGTCGACGTCAAGAACGAGGATCTGCGCATCGAGACCATGCGCGCGCAGGGCGCCGGCGGCCAGCACGTCAACAAGACGGAATCGGCGATCCGCATCACCCATATTCCGACCGGCATCGTCGTGATGATGCAGGACAGCCGTTCGCAGCACAAGAATCGCGCCTCGGCGATGAACATCCTGCGCTCGCGCATCTACGATGCCGAGCGCCAGCGCGTCGAGGCGGCACGCTCGGCCGACCGCAAGGAAAAGGTCGGCTCCGGCGACCGCAGCGAGCGCATCCGCACCTACAATTTTCCGCAAGGACGCGTCACCGACCACCGCATCAATCTGACACTCTACAAGCTGCCGCAGGTGATCGCGGGCGAAGCGCTGGGCGAGCTGATCGATGCGCTGACCACGGAGCACCAGGCCGCCCAGCTCGCGGCGCAGGGTGCCGCTGCCTAGAGTGCGAGGCTCACCTCTCCTCGGCGGGGGAGAGGTAAATCCGCGGCTCGCTCCGATCCAACCAAACTCATCCTGCTCTGGAGCAGACGCCACCAGTCAGCGCGCCTTGGTGCGGAACGATCGCAGGATCTTGCTCAAGGCCGGACTTGCCGCGCGCAGCTCTTCGAGATGGATTTTTGAGAGCGCCCGCAGCTTCTGTTCGCCCTTGGCCGTCAGCTTGAGGCGGACCTTCCTGGCATCCTGCGGATCGGCCACCCGGCTGATCAGCTTCAGCTTCGTCATCCGGTCCATCAGCTCGACCGCGGTGTGATGCCGGATCAGCAGGAACCGCGCGACGTCGCTGATGGTCGCGGCGTCCGGTCCGGTAAAGCCCTTGATCGCGAGCAGCGCCTGGTGCTGTTGGGGCGTCAGCCCGGCGCGCTGGGCGGCAGCCTCGCTGAAGGCCAGGAAGGTTCGCACCTGGTAGCGGAATTGCGCCAGCGCCTGATAGTCGGCCTCGCGCATCGCCGCACTCGCGCGCCGCGCCGACGTTGTCGTCTTCTTCGGTTGGACCATGCCGTGCCGTCCGCCTCGATCTCACCACCCGCCGACAGGAGCGGATGCGTCAAGGCTAGCAAGCGGCCGGGTGCGGACCAACCGGGCTGCACCGCGGATGCACAGCTATCCGCCGGCCTATTCGAAGTTGGAGAAGTTGGAGAGCAGTATCTTTACCAGGATGATCTGGAACGCGATCGGGATACGCACGCTTCGGCGCCTGATCGACCGCTGCAACGCGCCGGCAATCTCGGTGCTGGTGAGAGCGCCGGAGGCGGCGTTGGCGATCAGCCGCGTCCACATCTCCGACAGTGATCCGCCGGGGTGGATCGTCGGCTTGATCGTGACGCCGCAGCCCTGCGCCCAGGCGATGATCTCGCGTGTCGTGTGCGGACCGCAATTGCGCGCGGTCGCAAGACGCTCGGCGGTCAGCGCGAGCAGAAGCTCGCGTGACGGCGACCAGTTGCCCTTCGGCGGCTGCTCGCCCGTCAGCTCGACCGCAAGCTCCTTGAGCACGTTCTGGGCACGGACGCTCAGCGTCTTCATCGGACCAGGCGCCGGGTTCGACTGACCGGCCGGCGAGCTGCGCCAGCCGTCCGGTCGGTTGCGCGCCTCCGGGTTGCGCAGCGCGTCGAGCGCCTGCGGCATCATTCGCTGGCCCTCGCCGTCGGCCGCAGTCCGGCCCGACTCCCGCGGCCAGGATCGCCGCTTCCTGGCCCTCGCCGTTCTCGTTTGCCGCGTCATCTCGCCTGCCGAACCCAGAAGCACGTACTCATAAAGACTAATATATATCGTTATACGATATGTTTTTGCGAGACAATTTTCGTCGTCCTACGAAAGGCGAAATTGACAGCGGGCCATCACAAGCAATGCTTGCGGCAAGAGCTACACGGGGATGTGACACGACGCGCTCGGCCGGTCGGACCGGATGAGCGCGGCAAACGGTCACGCCCCAAACAAACCATGCTCGGGAGGAACTTGATCATGACGGACAGCTTCATCAGCCGCGGCCTGCATTCCAGACTCTCGCGCCGACGCTTGCTGCAAGGCAGCGCCGGCATCATCGGCGGCTCGCTGCTGCCGGCGATGCCCGCACTCGCCGAGGACAAGCCGGCGCTCGGCACCTATCCGGCGGGCGCCTCGGGTTCCTCTGTCTTCATCGGCATCTCCGTGCCGCGCACCGGCACCTATGCGGTGCAGGGCGAGGACGAATTGAAGGGCTACCAGCTCGCGATCGAGCACATCAATAGCGGGCATGATCTGATCAAGAAGATCTCGCCCAAGACCAGCAAGGGCGTGCTGGGCAAGGAGCTGAAATTCGGCGTCGCGGATTCCGCAGCGAAGCCGAACGAAGCGGTGCAAGCGCAACAGCGCTTCATCAGCGAGAACAAGGCGATCATGATCACCGGCGGCACGTCGAGCGCGGTTGCGGTCGCACTGAACAAGCTCGCCCAGCGCGAGAAGGTGATCTTCGTGTGCGGCATCTCCGGCTCGAACGACACCACCGGCAAGGATTGCGTCCGCTACGGCTTCCGCCAGGATTTCTTCGGCCAGACGGCGGCCGCCGCGATCGGCCCGGTGATGGTCAAAGCCTTCGGCAAGAACAAGAAGGCGGCCTACCTCACGCCCGACTACACCTACGGGCACACCGTGACCAAGTCGATGCAGGATTTCCTGGCAAGCGCGGGATGGACGACCGCCACGAACCAGGTCGCGCCGCTCGGCGCGCCAGACTATTCCTCATATCTGCTCAACGTCGCGAACTCCGGCGCCGACGTGCTCATCAACGTCAACTGGGGGCACGATGCCGTGCTCTCGACCCAGCAAGCCAAGCAGTTCGGCGTGCTCGACAGGATGAAGCTCGTGATTCCCTACCAGGTGCCGTTCATTGCGCGCGAGACTGGCGGCCTGATGCAGGGCGTCTACGCCGCGACCGACTATTGGTGGACGATCGAGGACAAGTTCCCGCTTGCCAAGATGTTCAACGACGCCTTCGCGGCGAAGTACGGCTACAAGCCGGAATGGGGCGCGGAGAATGCGTATATCAGCTTCGCGCACTGGGCCCGCATGTGCGAGGAGGCTGGCAGCTTCTATCCGCCTGATGTCATCAAGGCCTATGAGAAGGGCGAGACCATCCCCTCCTTCGTCGGTGACGTCCACTACCGCGCCGAAGACCATCAGTGCGTCCGTCCTGTCATCATCGTCAAGGGCAAGATGGAAAAGGACATGAAGAACAAGGAGGACTACTACGACGTCGTCGAGATCGTCCCCGGCGACGGGCTGATGCAGAAGCCGGACGCGTTCGGCTGCCATCTCGGCGAATACTCGTGAGCCTGGGTTGACCCCTGTGACGCCGCAGGCAGTTGCCACGCCTGCGGCGTCAGCCTTTTGCGGATCGGCGCGTCGGTCCGCATGACACGGAATCAAGACGCATTCATGATCAGTTGGCCCAATCTCATCTCCCAGCTCTTCAACGGGCTCGCGCTCGGCGCGCTGCTCGCGCTGATCAGCTCAGGCCTCACCATCATCTACGGCACGCTCGGCGTGTTGAACCTCGCGCATGGCGCGATGTTCATGATCGGCGGCTACGCCGGCTTCGTCGCCTTTGAGTACACCCACTCGTTCGTCATCGCCGTCATCGCCGGTTCGCTGTTCGTGATGCTGCTCGGGGTCGCGATGGAACGGGTGATCATCCGGCATTTCTACCAGCGACCGCATGAAGACCAGCTTCTCGTCACCTTTGGCCTCGGCATCTGCTTCGTCGAGATCGTGCGGCTGATCTTTTCCAGCCAGTCGCAGATCGTCCCGCCCCCACCGTTGTTCCAGGGCATCACCAATCTCGGCTTCATGTTCTATCCGACCTATCGCCTCGCCGTGGTCGGCATCGTCGCGATCGCGCTCGGCGCGCTGTTCCTGGTGCTCTACCGGACCCGGCTCGGCATGATCGTGCGCGCCGGCATCGAGGATTCCGTGATGGTGGATTCGCTCGGCATCGACGTCTACCGCGTCTTCATGGTCGTGTTCGGCATCGGCGCGATGGCCGCCGGATTTGCCGGCATCATCAACGCGCCGGTGGTGTCGCTGACACCGGGCGTCGGCGACGACATTTTGGTCGAGACCTTCGTGGTGGTGGTGATCGGCGGCGTCGGCTCGTTTCCGGGCGCTATTCTGGGCGGCCTGATCGCCGGCGAGATCATCAGCGTCACCTCCATGTTCAACCCCGGCTATGCCTATGTGATGCTGTTTGCTGCGATGACGCTCGTGCTCGTGGTGCGACCGCATGGCTTGCTCGGCGTGCAGGGGCGCGAATGAGTAATGCTCTGATGCCCAAGCAAGCGAAGTCCCGGCAGCTTCCCTATCTGATCGAGATCCTGACGGCGGTCGGCCTGATCGTCGCGCCGGTCGTGCTGCCCCATCTTGGCTTTGCGCCGAACACGGTGAACCGGATCCTGGTCTGGGGCCTGTTCGGCCTCGGCTTCGACATCCTGTTCGGCTTCACCGGGCTGCTGTCGTTCGGCCAGTCCGCCTTCTACGGCACCGGCGGCTTCGTCGCCGCCTGGCTTCTGACACGCGCCGGCTTCGGCAACGTGCTGGGCGCGCTGATCATCGGCATGATCGCCGCGGCTGCGACCGGCTACCTGATCGGATTGATTGCGCTACGCCGCACCGGCATCTACTTCGCCATGATCACGGTGGCGATCGCGGAAGTGTTCTTCTTCGTCGAGTTCAATCCGCTGGCCGACTTCACCGGCGGCGAGAACGGCCTGCCGGGCGTGCCGACACCTAGCTTCGATCTCGGCTTCGTCACGCTGCACTTCACCAATGGCTGGTCGCTCTATCAGTTCATCGCCCTCTGCTACTTCATCGGCATCGTGATCGCGCTCAGGATCGTGCGCTCGCCGGTCGGCGCGATCTTCAGCGCGATCCGCGACAATCCGCTGCGTGCCACCGCGGTCGGCCACAACATCCACGGCTACAAGCTGACCGCCTTCGTGATTGCCGCAGCCTATGCCGGCTTTGCCGGCGGGCTGCTCGGCGTGCTGCAAGCCTTCATGCCGCCTGACGCCTTTACGTTCGACACCTCCGGCCAGCTCGTGATGCAGACCGCGATCGGCGGCCGCGGCACGCTGTTCGGACCGCTGGTCGGCGCCGCCGTCTGGCTGTTCCTCCAGGATTTCCTGCAGGCCGCGATGGGGTTAGGTGCCGCCTGGAAGCTCGTGCTGGGCGTCGTCTTCGTGGCTTTGGTCTGTTTCCTGCGCGGCGGTATCGTCGGTGGCCTCATCGATCTCTACGGCCTCGTCACGGGCGAGCGGGCCACGGCTCCGGCGGAGGAAGCGCCCGTCGAAGCAGACTGGCGGGCCGCGGAGGCCGAAATGGCGGAACGAGCGCCGCTCGTTGCTGCACCGGCAGGCGCCAGATACGACCACCGCCAGGGTCCAATCCTTCAAGCCACGGGCCTGACCAAACGCTATGGCGGCCTCGTCGCCAACAGCGACATCGACTTCAGCGTCAATCACGGCGAGCTGCGCGGCATCATCGGTCCTAACGGCGCCGGCAAGTCGACCTTCTTCAAGATGCTGACCTGCGAGATCGCGCCGACCTCGGGCCGCATCGTGTTCGAGGGCCGTGACATCACGGGACAGCGCATCACCGACGTCTGCCAGCTCGGGCTGACCAAGAGCTATCAGGTCAACCAGCTCTTCGCTGGCCTGACGGCGCGGCAGAACCTGACCATCGCGGCGCTTGCCAAGCTCCGCGGAAGATTCCGGCTCGACCTGTTCCGCAAGGTTTCGAGCGTGAGGGGGCTGACCGAGCAGGTGGAGCATACGCTTCAGCTGGTCAATCTGGCCGCGCGGGCCGACACTCCGGTCGCCGAGCTCGCCTATGGCGAGAAGCGACGGCTGGAGATCGGGCTGGCGCTCGCCACCTCGCCCCGCCTGCTGCTGCTCGACGAGCCACTCGCGGGCATGAGCCCGCGCGAGAGGGTCGAGACCGTCCGTCTGCTCAAGGCGATCGCGCGCGACCGCACCATGATCATCATCGACCACGACATGGATTCGCTGTTCGAGCTGGTCGAGCGGGTCACCGTGCTGCAGGAGGGCCGCGTGCTGCTCGAGGGCACGCCGGAGGAAATCAGGACCAACGCCGCCGTGCAGGAGGCCTATCTCGGCGGCGTGCATGGAGAGATCGCTGCATGAGCCTGATCGAGGTCAACGGCCTGAACAGCTATTACGGAGACTCCCACATCCTGTTCGACGTCGCCATGCGCGTCGAGCGGCACGAGGTGGTCGCGCTGCTCGGCCGCAACGGCGCCGGCAAGAGCACCACGTTGAAGAGCCTGATGGGCGTGGTGAGGCCGCGCAGCGGCACCGTGATCTTCGACGGCACCGACATCGCCGGACGCCGCAGCCACAGGATCGCGCGGGCCGGCATGCAGCTCGTCCACGAGGAACGCCGCATCTTCGGCAGCCTCAGCGTCGAGGAGAATATCATCATTGCCGGCTTCACCGCGGAAAAGCGCTGGCCGCTCGATCGCATCTACGAGATGTTTCCGCGGCTGAAGGAGCGGCGCGGCAATCGCGGCAACGAGCTCTCTGGCGGCGAGCAGCAGATGCTGGCGATCGCACGCGCGCTGGTGCGCGATCCCAAGATCATCCTGCTGGACGAACCGTTCGAAGGACTCGCTCCCGTGATCGTCCGCGATCTCGTCAAGGCATGCGGCGATCTCGCCGCGGCCGGTCAGACCATCGTGCTGGTCGAGCAGAATCTTGCGGCGACGCTGGCGCTCGCCAAACGCATCTACATCATCAACAACGGTCATATCGTGCACGAGGGCCCGGCGCAGGAGCTGAAGGCGCAGCCGCAGCTCCTGCAACGCTGGCTCGGCGTCTGATCCGCCGCGCCGGATCAAGCGCCGAGCGCGGCGATCAGCCGCCTGGCGTGCTCGGCGAGCACCGCGGCATCCTCCTGTCGCGTCTGCGGCGGCAGCAATTCGACGCCTGCCCTGACCGGCATGACGTGCACGTGCAGATGCATGACCACCTGCCCGCTCGCGGGCTCGCTGAATTGCTGGATGATGATGCCCTCGGCGCCGAACGCCTTCATCGCCGCAATCGCGATCCGCTTGGCCGCACGTGCCACCTCGGCGAGATCGTCCTCGGCGATGTCCAGGATGCCGCGCGCGGGCGCCTTGGGGATCACCAGGGTATGGCCGGGCGAGCGCGGCATGATGTCGAGAAAGGCCAGCACATGGTCGTTCTCGTAGACCTTGAGGCAGGGGATTTCGTCGCGCAAAATCTTTGCGAAGACATTCTGAACGTCATAGGTCGTCATGGCTGTCACCGTGCATTTTCGCCGATCAAACGCGACCGCTTCCGTTGACGCAAGCATGGCCATCGTCCTATCCACGTGGCGAGGCAGGATGGTCCAGCGGTGACAGATTTCGTTCCCGGAAGCAGCATCGAGAGTACGCGGCGCATCCTGGCGGCGCGGCTGAGATCGGCCGCCATCGGCGAGGCCGAGATCGAGGCGCGTCTGCTCGTCGGAGCTGTGCTGGACCTCGATCTGACCGGGCTGATCACGCAGGCAGACCGGCCGCTCACGGCGACCGAGGCCTCGCAGCTCGAACGATACGCGCAGCGGCGCCTCGTCGGTGAACCGGTCGCGCGCATTCTCGGGGCCAAGGAATTTTGGGGCCTCACCTTTCAGCTCTCGGACGCAACGCTGGTGCCACGGCCGGACACCGAGACCGTCGTCGAGCTGGCGCTGGAGATTTTTCGCGAAGGTCCGGTATCCGGAAGGCCGCCACGGATCGCCGATATCGGCGTGGGCTCGGGCGCGATCCTGCTTGCGCTGCTGCATGAGATTCCGGATGCGTTCGGTGTCGGCACCGATGTCAGCCTGACCGCGCTCGGCACCGCAAAGAGTAACGCCGCAGCACTTGGCCTCGCCGACCGTTCCGCCTTCGTCGCCTGCTACTACGCGGCTGCGCTCGCGGGTCCCTTCGACCTGATCGTGTCGAACCCGCCCTACGTTCCCTCGGGCGACATCGCCAATTTGAGCGTCGAGGTCCGCGACTTTGATCCGCGCCTCGCGCTCGACGGCGGCAATGACGGCTTCGACGCCTACCGCGCCCTGATACCGCAGGCCGCTCAGCTTCTGGCCCCGGGCGGAGCGCTGGTGGTGGAGGCCGGACAAGGTCAGGCTCGCGGCATTGAAACCTTGATGGCAGCTGCGGCGTTAGGAGTGGAGAGGCCACCCAAGGCTGATCTGGCGGGCATCTTAAGGGCCGTGTCGGCCCGAAAAATGCCCCCATAAAAGCCCGATTGGACTACAAAAACCTCTTGGAATATCCCGTGGGAACGACTACGTTCCGGTCAAACATCGGTGCCGGCCCCGTAGACCTACGGGCGAAAGCCGGGCTCTCAAGGCGAGAGCTGCACTGGATTGAAGGTTCCAAGCCGCAGGTCCTGTTAAGCGCGATGGCCCGTGGAGCTGCGCTGCTTTCCGACCGCAAAGTGAACGAAAGCCTGATATTGCGCTTGAAGATTTACGCAAGAAACCAGGGCTTGTTTCGGCAGGCAGAATGAATGGGTTCGCCGGCGATGGGCGTCGGCGGGTGGGAACGCGTCTTTGTTGAACGCGATGGTCAACGACATCGGCAGGAACCTTGGTCGGGACGTGGGCAGGGATTCGAGCCGCGCGCGGCGCGCGTGCCAAACCTGCGCCGCAGCAATTTAGGTCACTCTCAACAGCAGTAACGCGTACGAACTTTTCAAGGGCTGGAATTAAAGGCAGGACATGAGAAACGGTCAGAACAAGCAGCGGATGCGCAACCGGAATAACAACAACAATAACCGGCGCGGCCAGAACCCGATGACCCGGGTTTACGAGTCCAACGGACCCGACATCAAGATCCGCGGTACCGCCTCGCACATCGCCGAGAAATATCTCCAGCTCGCGCGCGACGCGCGCTCCTCTGGAGACCCCGTGGCAGCCGAGAACTACTATCAGCACGCCGAACATTATTTCCGCCTGATTGCCGCAGCTCAGGAGCAATTCCGCCAGAACCAGCAGCAGCCGCGCGGCGGTGAAGAGGTCGTCGTCAGCGACGACAGCGATGACGATGGCGAGACCTTCTCCAATTTCGGCCAGGAGCCCGGCTTCGTCCCGCAGCCCCAGCAGCAGCAGCAGCCCTATACCCGCGAGCGCGACCATCAGCGTGATCACCAGCGTGGCGAGGGCCAGCCTTATCAGCGCGACCAGCAGCAGCCGCGCGAGCATCGCGAGCGCGACCACCGTCCGCAGCCGCAATATCAGCCCCAGCCGCAACCGCAGAACCAGCCGCAGCCGGTGATTGCGGATGCCGGCAGCGTCGATCGCCTGCCCTCCTTCATCACCGGCGCACAACCGCAGGTCAATGGCGGCCAGGGCGGCGGCTTCGAAGGCGGCGGCGGTGGCGGTGAGCGCTATCCGCGGCGGCGCCGCCGGCCGCATGGCCCGCGCCCCGAACGCGAGGCAGCACCGGCCGCCTCGAGCGACGATCTCGCTCCCGGCGAATAAAGCCGCAAAAGCCCGCTTCGATTTATCCGACATGAAGAACGCCCCGGCTCGCCGGGGCGTTCTGCCGTCAGCTCCGCGTCACCGTCGTCGAGGACGGCACCAGCACGGGCTTGAGCGAGGGGATCAGCCGCGCGCGTTCCCGCTTCGCCGGGATCACGCGATAGACCTGCTTGGTCGCTTCCACGATGTGCACGCCGGCGAACGGCAACGACAGCGAGGCGCCCGCGCGCTCCCACATCAGCGCCGACTTCAACAGCCAGCCGCCGGCATAGGGCGGCATGAACAACGCCTCGCCCCAGGCGGTCGGGGTGAACCAGGTCTGGCGCAACAGGTCGGTGATCTGTGCGCGCGAATACGGCCGACCATGGCCGAACGGCGTGTTCTCGGTGCGCGTCCACACCCCGCGCCGGTTCGGGATAATCGCAATGACGCGGCCCGATGGCGCCAGCACCCGCCACACCTCGCGCAGCAGCGCCGCCGGGTCGTCGCAGATCTCGAGCGCATGGACGAGCAGGATGCGGTCGACCGCGGCATCCTGCAACGGCAGCGAGAACTCATCGACCAGAGAGGCCAGCGCGGGCCGCCCCGTCGGCCATTTCAAGACGCCCTGGGCCGCCGGCATGAAGGCGATGCAGCGCTCGGCGTCCTCGCGGAACAGGCCGAGATAGGGGGTGGGATAGCCGATACCGAGGACTCGCTGCCCCTCCGCCTTCGGCCAGCGTTCCCTGATCGCGCGATTGATCAATTGCCGCGCCACGATCCCGAGGCGGCGCGAATAGAAGTCACGCAGATCAATGACATCGATGCTCATGAGCGCAATGTAACATGTGCCCGGCGGCCTGGGCGCGCGGAATATTGCATTGCCTGCGCAACGTTAACGCCATATCTGTTTGCCGGGGCTGAGCGCGATGGAGATATCATGGCCGCCGAAATTCGTACTTTCACCTGTTTAAACGACAATTTCGGTTATCTGATCCACGATACGGAAACCAAGGCAACCGCCTCGATCGACGCGCCGGAAGCCGGGCCGATCCTGAAGGCGCTGGAGCGCGAGGGTTGGACGCTCACCGACATCCTGATCACCCATCACCATGGCGACCATGTCGGCGGCGTCGCTGAGCTGAAGCAGAAATATAATTGCCGCGTCGTCGCGCCGCATGACAAGACGACGAAAATCGCCAATGTCGATTTGCGTGTCGTCAATGCCGACGTCATCAAGGTCGGCAGCCTGCTTGCGCGCGTGCTGGAAACGCCCGGTCATACACTCGACCATATTTCCTACGTGTTCGACGCGGAGAAGACGGTGTTCGCCGCCGACACGCTGTTCTCGATCGGCTGCGGGCGCGTGTTCGAGGGCAACTACCCGATGATGTGGGATTCGCTCCTGAAGCTGCGGGCGCTGCCCGACGACTTCAAGCTCTATTGCGGCCACGAATACACCGCCTCCAACGTCAAGTTCGCACTCACTATCGAGCCCGACAATCCGGCACTCCAGGCCCGCGCGGCGGAAGTTGCAAAACTCCGCGCCGAGAACAAGCCCACCATCCCCTCACTGCTTGGTGATGAGAAGCGAGCAAATGTGTTCCTGCGCGCCGATGACCCCGCGGTTGCAGCCAAGCTACACATGAAGGGCGCTGATGGCGCCATCGTGTTCGGCGAGTTGCGCGAACGCAAGAACAAGTCCTGACGGGGGAGTAATGTCGACCGCTGCCGAGATCATCGCGCGCCTTGAACTGCGACCCCATCCCGAAGGCGGACACTACCGCGAGACGTTTCGCGATCAGAGCACTGACACCAACGGGCGGTCGCGCTCAACCCTGATCTATTTCCTGCTCGCACGCGGCGAGCGCTCGCACTGGCATCGAATCGATGCGGTCGAGACCTGGCACTACTATGCCGGAAGCCCGTTGACGCTGCGCATCGCACATGAAGGCTGCACGCAGCACGAGGTGCGTCTCGGCACGGACCTCTTGGGCGGCGAGCGGCCGCAGGCGATCGTGCCGGCGCAGGCCTGGCAGATGGCCGAGACATCGGGCGAATGGACTCTGGTCGGCTGCACAGTGGCGCCCGCGTTCGAGTTCGCAAAGTTCGAGCTCGCGCCGAAGGGCTGGGAGCCATAGAGGCGATCGGGAATCGGGTGGGAACTGCCGGTCGCGCGCCCTATCACGCCGCTCCTCACAACAGGAGCGACCGATGCACGGCACTTTCGACACTTCGCACATTCACATCGAGCCGGCCATTCTCTATTTCGGAACGCCGGTCGTCCTGATCGGCACGACCAATCCGGACGGGTCCTACAATCTCGCGCCGATGTCCTCGGCCTGGTGGGTGGGCTGGCGCTGCATGCTCGGGCTCGCGCGGGAATCGCAGACCACCACCAACATGCTTCGCACCGGGGAGTGCGTGCTCAATCTGCCGTCCGCCGATCTCGTCGGCGCCGTCGATCGTCTGGCGCGGACCACCGGCTCCGATCCGGTGCCGCCGGCCAAGGCCTGGCGCGGCTACCGCTGCGTGCGCGACAAGTTCGGTGTCAGCGGATTGACCGCGTTGGCGGCGGAGACAGTCGGCGCACCGCGCGCCGCGGAATGTCCGGTGCAGATGGAGGCGAAGCTCGCGCACGTCCACGACATGGCGCAGGACGACGAGATCTTTCGCGGCCATTTGACCGCCATCGAGGTGCGCATCACGCGCGTGCATGCGTATCCTTCCATCATGATGGAGGGCGAGAATAACCGCATCGATCCCGACAAATGGCGGCCGCTGATCATGAGCTTCCAGCAGTTTTATGGCCTGACGTCTGAGCGATTGCAGCGCTCCGAGCTCGGACAGATTCCGGAAGCGATGTACCGGCCGCAGGGCTGGCGGCCTAGCGCGGCCTGATCGGCTTCCACAACAGCAGGTCCTTCGCCGCGATCAGGCCGCCACCGGCGATCAGGACCGCGGCGATGGCGATGCTGGCGCTGGCCTTCGCAAAGCCGGCCGCGATGAGGAACGCGGTCGAGAGCAGCGGCGTCGCGTAGGACGCGGCGCCGAGCACGCGGATGTCGCCGCGCTTCATGCCGATGTCCCAGGCGTAGAACGCGGCGCCGACTGGACCGATTCCGAGCGCAAACACCGAGAGCCATTGCAGTGTGGTCTCGGGCCACAGCGTGGTTTCGAGCGCAGCATGCATCAGTGCGGCAAGCAGCGCAGTGGCAAGGCAGAAGCCGGCGACCGCATCGGTCGGCACGGCTTTCAGTCGGCGCGAGAGCACCGAATAGCTGGCCCAGACGAACGCCGCGATGAAGGCGGCGATCAGCCCCGGCAACTGGCCTTGCGCAAAGCCAGACGAGTTACCGGCGAACAGCAGCACGGTGCCGACGAGGCCGAGCACGGCACCGACGACGTGATGCACGGCGAGACGCTCGCCCGGCAGGAACGACGAGAACAGCACGATCAGCAGCGGCCAGAGATAATTGAGCAGACCCGCTTCGGCCGGCGGCGCGAATCGCAGCGCGAGAAAATAGAGCGCGTGATAGCCGAACAGGCCGCCAACGCCGACGGCCCACACGACGGGCGGCTGGCGTAGGCTCGCTGCCACTCCACTGCGGCCGATCCAGGTCAGGAGACCGACGACACCGGCGATCGCGAACGTCATCGCTGCGAGCTGGAACGCGGGGATCTTGCCGGTCGCGACCGTCATCACCGCGAGCAGGGACCACATCAGGATTGCGGTCAATCCGATCAGCGTCGCGGAGCGGGGAGTCATCAGAGAGGATACCTCGTCATTCCGGGATGGCGCGACAGCGCCAGACCCGGAATGACAGTGCATGGGTGGATGCCCGGGACAAGCCCGGGCATCACGATGTCACCGATATGATGGGGCGTGATGCTTACGCATCACACCATGTACTGGCCGCCATTGACCGACAGTGTCGAGCCGGTGATGGCGCCGGCCTCATCGGCTGCGAGGAACACCACCGCGCGGGCGATCTCCTCGGGCTCGCCAAGACGGCCGATCGGGATCAGCGGCAGGATTGCCTTCTCCAGCACGTCCTTCGGCACCGCCTGCACCATCTCGGTGTTGATGTAGCCCGGGCAGATCGCATTCACGGTGACGCCGCCCTTGGCGTTCTCCAGCGCGAGCGCCTTGGTGAAGCCGATCTCGCCGGCCTTTGCGGCGGAATAGTTCACCTGGCCGAACTGGCCCTTCTGGCCGTTGATCGAGGAGATGTTGATGATGCGGCCGAACTTGCGCGCGCGCATGCCCTCGATCACCTGGCGCGACATGTTGAACAGCGAGCCGAGATTGGTGCCGATCACGGCGTTCCATTGCTCGACGCTCATCTTGTGGAACGCGCCGTCCTTGGTGATGCCGGCATTGTTGACGAGCACGTCGACCGGGCCGACCTCGGCTTCGACCTTCTTCACGCCCTCGGCGCAGCCGTCGAAGGAACTGACGTCCCATTTGTAGACGTTGATCCCGGTCTCGGCCTTGAACTTCTCCGCCGCCGCGTCATTGCCGGCATAGCTCGCCGCGACCTTGTAGCCGGCCGCCTTCAGCGCCTTGCTGATCGCAGCACCGATGCCGCGCGTACCACCCGTGACCAATGCAACACGTGCCATATTGTATTCCTTCCCTCGACGTTTCCTTGGGCGCTTCTAGAGATTTGAGTGATCGTTTTTACTGACGGATTATGCGGGTGGATTGACGGACATCAAGAACAAAACGCCCGGCGGTGAGCCGGGCGCATGTCTTTAGTCGAGGCTTACGCGGTTGCGAAGAATATTTGAGTTGCAACCGCCGCCTTTTTAGTCGCGTGCAACGCACGCGTTACATTTTAATCGCGAGCAATGCACATCGCGATGCCCATGCCGCCGCCGATGCACAGCGTGGCGAGGCCCTTCTTCGAATCGCGCTTCTGCATCTCGTGCAGCAGCGTCACCAGCACGCGTGCGCCGGAGGCACCGATCGGGTGACCGATCGCGATCGCGCCGCCGTTGACGTTGACCTTCGAGGTATCCCAGCCGAGGTCCTTGTTGACGGCGCAGGCCTGCGCCGCGAAGGCTTCGTTGGCCTCGATCAGATCGAGATCGCCGACGTTCCAGCCGGCCTTCTTCAGCGCCAAACGCGAGGCCGGGATCGGGCCGGTGCCCATGATCTTCGGATCGACGCCGGCATGCGCCCAGGAGACGATCCGGGCGATCGGCTTCTTGCCTTCCTTGGCCGCCTGCTTCGCGGTCATCAGCACGACGGCAGCGGCGCCGTCATTGATGCCGGATGCGTTGCCGGCCGTCACCGTGCCGTCCTTCTCGAAGGCCGGCCGCAGCTTGCCCATCGCATCGAGGGTTGCGCCATGGCGCGGATATTCGTCGGTATCGACCACCACGTCGCCCTTGCGGGTCTTGATGGTGACCGGAACGATTTCGTCCTTGAACTTGCCGGCCTTCTGCGCAGCCTCCGCCTTGTTCTGCGAAGCGACCGCGAACTCGTCCTGCTGGGCGCGGGTGATCTGAAATTGCTTGGCCACGTTCTCGGCGGTGTTGCCCATGTGGTAGCCGTTGAAGGCATCCCACAGGCCGTCCTTGATCATGGTGTCAACGAATTCGAGGGCACCCATCTTGACGCCACCGCGCAGGTGCTGGGCGTGCTGGGCCATGCTCATGGACTCCTGCCCACCGGCGACCACGATGTCGGAATCGCCGTTGACCAGCGCCTGATAGCCGAGCGCGACCGAGCGCAGACCCGAACCGCAGAGTTGGTTGACGCCCCAGGCCGGGCTATCCACGGGGATGCCGGCCGCGATCGAGGCCTGGCGGGCCGGGTTCTGGCCCTGTCCAGCGGTCAGAATCTGGCCCATGATGACCTCGGAGACCCTGCCGGGCTCGATGCCACCGCGCTCCAGCGCTGCCTTGATGGCAATGGCGCCGAGGTCGTGGGCGGGAAGGGTCGCGAAGGCTCCGTTGAAGCTTCCGACCGCGGTGCGGGCGGCGCTGACGATGACGACATCGTCTGACATGGGCATCTCCTGGGGCTTGAGGTTCTTTGAAATGGGGGCAGGCAGGCGATCAGAAAAGGCTCGCCAGTCTCACCCAGCATCCTGTTAATGTCGTTGCGGCATGTCAATCGGCCGAGGGGCAGATTCATACCGCAGCGCACTCAGAATAGCGCATCTGTCGATTTCGCAAGCAAGTTTTTGCTCTGCAATTAACCGTGGCGCACAAAACGGTAGCGTGAGCCCTTTGAAAATGCTTATTTTGTTGCGTTGCGTACTCTTCCCGCCCTGCGGCATAGCCCGCCGGGTTCCCGTTCTCAGCGTTTGCAAGTGAGAGCCCATGGCGAAATCAGACCAACCCACCACAATCAAAAAATACGCTAACCGCCGGCTCTATAACACCGGAACGAGCACCTATGTGACGCTGGAAGACCTCGCGGCCATGGTGAAGGAAGGCGAGGATTTCTTGGTTTATGACGCCAAGACCGGCGACGACATCACCCGCTCGGTACTCGCCCAGATCATCTTCGAGCAGGAGAACAAGGCCGGCCAGAACCTCCTGCCCACCACCTTCCTGCGCCAGCTGATCCGCTTCTACGGCGACAGCATGCAGATGGTGGTGCCGAAATATCTGGAGCAGTCGCTCGCGACGCTGACCCAGGAGCAGGAGAAATTCCGCAAGCAACTCGCCAACACCCTGTCCGGCACACCCTTTGCGCCGCTGGAGGAGCAGGTCCGCCGCAACATGGAGCTGTTCCAGCAGACCTTCTCGATGTTCAAGCCGTTCGCGACCCCACAGCGCTCCGCCACGCCGGAGCCTGAGCCCGAAGCCAACGGCGAGGCGCCGAAGAGCGACAACATCGACGAGCTGCGTCAGCAGATGAAGGACATGCAGGAGCGCCTCGAGCGGATGTCGAAAAAGGAGGAGTAGGCTCCTCTGTCGCGCGTGTCCCGGGCGCAACGAGCACGCTGTCCACCGCTGCACTGACACCGCCCCGAGGTCGTCCTGGCGAAAGCCATACTCCCGGCCAGTGCGCGAGCCACGCCTCCCTTTCCACCGCCGTCATTCCCCGCGAAGGCGGGGAATCCAGTACGCCGCGGCTTATCGTTTCATAACGAACGTCTCGGAGTACTGGATCGCCCGATCAAGTCGGACGATGACACCGAGAGTAGGGCACGCGCGTGCCTCGATCTCGTCATCAAGAGTGCAGGCAATCGCGCCGCTCATCCCACTCACATCCCAGATCGCGGATACATCTTCTCGCCGGACACAGTCATTTTCCCAACGATCAGTTGCAGAATCCGCATCCGCGGTCACGGTCCGTAAACTAAAGCGTTTAAGACAATCTTCCCGGATGGCCGCTTAAGCTCCGCCTCGCCGATTACGCCCGTTCATTGTCCCGCGACTGACGAAGCGCCCTTGCCGATGACGACGCCCAGCAAGACAGAGCCGCGCGCGAGCGTCCAGCATGGGCCTGAAGCCTTGCTCGCGCTCAGCCAGCTTGCGCTCGATCGCATGGAGCAGGGTGTCTGCGTCTACGATTCCGACAACCGGATCGTGCTGTTCAACCGCCGCTATGTCGACCTCTTCGACATGTCGCCCGAGGTAGTGCGCCCCGGGACGAGCTATCGCGAGGTGCTGGCTCACAGTGCTTCGCGCGGCAACTTTCCAACGAGCGAGATCGACAAGCTCTATCGGGAGCGCGTCGCGCAGATCGCGAACGGCAAGCGCTTCCGGACGGAGCAGCGGCTCTCCAGTGGCCTTGTCCTGGCGCTCGATCTGAAGCCGCTCCCCGAGGGCGGCTGGATGACGATCTGCGACGACGTCACCCGCCTCGACCGGCTCGAGGCAGAGCTGCGCATGCAGACCGAGCGCAGCCAGCATGCGCTCACCAACATGTCGCACGGTCTCATCATGTACGACGCGCAAGGCAGCGTGGTCGTCTGCAACGAGCAGTTTCTTCGCCTCTACAACCTCGACCCCGACATCGTGAAGCCCGGCGTGTCGCACAGCGCCGTGATCGCGCACTGGGCCTCGCGCGGCAATCTGCCCGGCATGTCCGCGGAGAAATTCCACGACAGGCGGATGAACGATGTGCGCGCCAAGAACTCGGATGCCGTGCTCGTGATGCGCTACGACGGTCGAATGGTGCAGGCGATATCGCGCTTCCTGCCCGACGGCGGCTGGGTGACGGTGCACGAAGACGTCACCGAGCGGCTGCGGTACGAGGAGGCGTTGAAGCAGCAGAATTTCATGCTCGACGCGGCTCTTGAGAACATGGCGCACGGGCTCGCCTTCTACGACGGCGACATGCGGCTCAAGGTCTGCAACAACCGCTACCGCGAGATCTACCGGCTGTCGCTCGAGGAGACCAGGCCGGGCACGCATCTCGCCGAACTGATCGAGCGGTCGATGGCGAATGGTGCCTTCGCATCCGAGTACAGTCCGCAGCAGATCCTGGAAGCCGCCCGCGCACGCATCGCGAGCCGCGACGACTCGTCGATGCGGCGGAGCATGGCCAACGACACCGTCGTCTCGGTGCGCTACTGCGCGCTACCCGAGGGCGGCTTCGTCGCAACCTACGAGGACATCACCGAGCGCGAACGCGCGGTCGAGGAGCTCAGCGAGCAGTACCGCCGGTTCGACGCGGCGCTGAACAACATGAGTCAGGGGCTGTGCATGCTCGACAGCCATCTGCGGGTCATCGTCTGCAATACCCGTTACATCGAGATGTTCGGCCTGTCGCCCGAGATCGTGAAGCCCGGCGTCTCCATGCGCGAGATCATGGAGCATAGCTGCGCGCTCGGCATCAATCCGAACACGACGGCAGCCGCACTCTATGCCGACTATATCGAGCGGCTGCGCGAGGGCGCCCATACGCTGCACCGCCATTTGAGCGACGGTCGCATCATCAAGCTCAACCACTCCCGGATGTCGCGTGGCGGCTGGGTTGTTACCTACGAGGACGTCACCGAGCGCCACAAGACGCAGGCCCGCGTCGCGCATATGGCGCGGCACGATTCGCTGACCGACTTGCCCAACCGCGTGCTGTTCCGCGAGAAGATGGGCGAGGGCCTGAGCGAGGTGGCGACCGCCGGCGGCGCGATGGCCGTGCTGTGCCTCGACCTCGACAATTTCAAGACCGTCAACGATCGGCTGGGACACGCCGCCGGCGACCGGCTGCTGCGCTGGGTCGCGGCGCAGCTGAAGGAGCAGGCGGGCGAGCACGCCACCGTGGCGCGACTCGGCGGTGACGAATTCGCGCTGATCCAGCGCGGGCCGCAGCCGGAAGCGGCCGAAAAGCTGGCGCGCCGCCTGATCGAGATCATCGGCCGCCCCCCGCCCCTCGAAAACCAGTCTATCCATGTCGGCGTCAGCATCGGCATCGCAGTCGCGCCCGATCACGGGCTCGACGCGGACGAGCTGATGAAATGCGCCGACCTCGCACTCTATGGCGCGAAGGCCAAGGGGCGCGGCGCCTGTCAGATCTTCGAGCCCGCGATGGAGGAAGAGGCCCGCGCGCGGCACGCGCTGGAGGCGGACTTGCGCGGTGCGCTCGAGGGGCACGAATTTCATCTGACGTTCCAGCCGCAGGTTCGCCTCGACACGTCCGAATTGACCGGCTTCGAGGCGCTGCTGCGCTGGAGACATCCTTCGCGCGGCATGGTCTCGCCGGCGGAGTTCATTCCGATCGCGGAGGAGACCGGGCTGATCGTTCCCATCGGCGAATGGGTCTTGCGCACGGCGTGCGCGACGGCGGCAAGCTGGCCGGACATGAGCATCGCGGTGAACCTGTCACCGGTGCAATTCCGCGCGCGCGGTCTCGTCGCCATGATCACGAGCGCACTCGCCGAGGCCGGCCTTGCGCCGCACCGGCTCGAGCTCGAGGTCACCGAGACGGCGCTGCTCGACGACAGCGAGGCCACGATCGAGATCCTGCATCAGCTCCGTTCGCTCGGCGTGCGCGTCAGCCTCGATGATTTCGGCGTCGGCTATTCCTCGCTCAGCTATTTGCGCAAGTTTCCATTCGACCGCATCAAGATCGACCGCTCCTTCGTCGGCACGCTCGGCGAATGTCCGGAAAGCGTCGCCATCGTCCGCACCATCGCCAGCCTCGGCTCGGTGCTCGGCGTCGAGACCACGGCGGAAGGCGTCGAGACCTCCGACCAGCTCGACTTCGTCCGCGAATGCGGCTGCACCGCCGTGCAGGGATTTTATTTCGGCAAGCCATGCCCGGCCGCGGAAGTCGGGCGCGTGATCGAAAGGCTGAGTGCGATACGGCAAGTGGCGTGAGGCGTCCGTCTGGACTGCTTCGCTAACCCGCACCAAAAATCGTAGGGTGGGCAAAGGCGCGCTTGCGCCGTGCCCACCATCCCTCCACCATTGCGACAGAAGTGGTGGGGGCACGCTTCGCTTTGCCCACCCTACGATTCCTACCCCGCCGCGGGCACCACGCTGTCTTGCGGCGTGCCCCACCGCCGTTCGGCTGAGGCGAGGCCGATCAGGCGGCCCTGGATGTAGTCGCAGCCCCAGTCGCGCAGCATGTTTGCTGCGTCCTCGTCCTGCACCCATTCTGCGACCGTCTTGATGTCGAGGCGGCGGGCGAGGTCGATCAGGGTCTGCACGAAGGCGCGGTCGTCCGCGGAACGGGTCATGTTCTGCACGAAAGCGCCGTCGATCTTGACGATGTCGACGCCGAGCTTGCGCAGATTCCGGAACGAGGTGTAGCCGGCGCCGAAATCATCGATGGCGATGCGGCTGCCGAAATGCTTGAGACGGCCGACGAAGGCGCGAACGTCGTCGATGTCCTGGATCGCCACCGTCTCAGTGATTTCGACGATCAGCCGCTCGGCAACGCCCGGATGGGCCTGCATCAGCGATTCGATCGACGCCCACCAGTCGGGATCCATGGTGGTATCCGGCGAGATATTGAGGCTGAGCCTGACCTCGGGGCAAGCGGCAAGCTCGGCGACGACGAGCTCGAGCACCCGGTGGTCGACAAGGCGGATGAGGCCGAGCCGCTCGGCCACCGGCACGATGTCGGGCGCGAGCAGCGTCCGCCCGTCGCCCTGCTCCATCCGCACCAGACATTCGTAGAATGCGCCGTCGCGCGTCGCGGCCGAGACCACCGGCTCATAGGCGAGCACGATGCGGCGATCGTTCAGCGCGGTGACGATCTCGTCGGTGACGCGGATGTTGACGCGGCGCTGCGCGTCGCGCTCCGCATTCGGACGCCAGGTGCCGAGCGAGCCGGCGCGGCGGCGTTTTGCGGCGTCGAGCGTCTCGTGCGCGCGGTTGATCGCTTCATCGGTATTGCGGGCATAGCGGGGAACGCTGACCGCACCGATCGAGGCGGTGACCGAGACCGGGCCCGATTTGGTCGGCACCACTTCGTCGCGGATACCGGCGAGGAAGCGTTCGGCGGCGACGTTCATGTCGTCCACGGTGCAGTTCTTCAGGATCAGGCCGAACTTGTTGCCCGAGAAGCGCCCGAGCACATCGCCGCCGCGAAGCCGCGCGCGAATGCGTTTTGCCACGTCGAGGATCACGGCGTCCGCAACGTCGAAGCCGAAGGCGTCGTTGACACGGGCGAGATGATCAATGCCGACCAGCATGAAGGCCGATGCCGAGCGGAAACGCGTAGACTCTTCGATCGCCTCCGCGAGCGCCGCGATCAGATGGGTGCGGTTGAGCTCGCCGGTCAGGGGATCGAGCCGGGCGAGCTTTGCAAGCTCCTCGTCGCGGGCGTGGCGCTCATTGTTGATGCGGACGGCGCCGATCGCACGGACCGGCCGGCCATCGGGACCTGCGAACCAACGGCCGGTCTCCTCGATCCAGACCACGGGATCGGAGGCGCTCATGCGCACGCCATATTCGGCCCGGTATGGCGTGCCGTCGGAGCCGTGCACGGCCGGCAACTGGGCCAGCGCGGCCATGCGCAGCGATTGCGACGGCTCGATCAGGCGGGCGAATTCCGCGCCGGTCGCCAGCCGCTCGGCCGGGATGCCGGGGAAGACGGAACCGACCTGCTCGCCCCACTGAATTGCATCGCTCGCGATATCCCAGATGAAGACGGCCTCGCCGAGGGAGGCCAGGATGTCGGAGGCTTGCGGCAGGGCAGCGGTCAAGGGTGCCTCGTTTCGGGACAGCGGAGACGGTCTCGCAACCTGAGGATAGTGCGAGATTCGGCTTTGACCCTAGGCAAAGTTCATAAACAATTTGGAAACCACGTTTCGAAGCTGCTCCGGAACCGGAACGGCCTGGCCGGCATAGACCTTGCGAGTACCTCACACGCACGGCGACCCGCGTCCCGAAACGCGACAGTCTCGCCGGATTTGAGCCGGATCAACGGTGTTTGCGATGGTGAGTACGGATCGAGCAGGGGAAGCGGAAGGCGGCACTGGGACCGCCCTGGTCCCGCTCACCCCGACGCTTGAATGGGCCCACAAGGTGGTGGTGCTGCCGCGCCCGGACCCGAGCTTCGTCACCCAGCTCATTGCCAATGCCGAGCACGTGCCGCAGACAAGCCGGCTGCGCCGGGCGAGCCCTGCCGACGCGAACATGGCCTATGGACTTAAGCACCCCCTGGGCACCGTAAGCGCCAGGACGCGCCAGGTGGCGTGAGAAGCGTCGGTTAGTTTCTCGATCGAAGCCCCGGACTCGCTGCACCTCTCCTGCTTGCGGGGGAGGTCGGCGCGAAGCGCCGGGTGGGGGCTCTCGCCCCATCGGGAATGTTCATTGCGGAAACACCCCCACCCCAGCCCTCCCCGCAAGCGGGAGAGGCGCGTACCGACCAAGCGGTTACAGAGGACCCAATCTCAGTCAGCGCTGCGGCGTATCGGGCGAGGCCGGCGTGCCGTTGCTCGGCTGGAGATGCGGCGAAGCGATTTCCGGCGAAGGCGCGGCTTGCGGAGTTTTTGGCGCGGGGTGATCCATCAGCACGGATTCGGCGACGGACTGCGCGGATGGTGTAGGTGCAGGAGGCGCGACCGGCGCGGGCTGTGGCGCAGGCGTCATGCGCGGCTCGACGACCGGTTCATCCGCCTGCTCCTCGACCTGACGGCGCGCCTTGCGCGGTGCCGGTGCGGCCTCGGTGACATAGGCGCGACGACGCGTGCGCTGGGCGACGCCGCCGATGAAATCGGCCATCGCGAGCAGCACCAGCAGGAAATAGATGGAGTTGCCGAATTTGGGCCACATCACGAATTCGGCCACGGCCGCGCCGAACACGATCAGCGACAGCAGATGGTCCATCAGGAACTTTGCGCCGGGCCGCGCACCCTTCACGACCTCGAGGAGCAGCAGCACAATTCCGAGCGCGAGCAGGAGATCGCCTAGCGTGACCGGCCACAGCTCGCCCGTGATCATCGGCACCTTGAACAGCACATCCGTGAAGGACACGGTGGGCATCAGGAAAACGATGATGTTGTAGACCGCGAGCGGAATGAGAAGCAGCGGGAAACCGACCATCGCGTGTGCGCCTTCCTGATCGTGACATCCGGGCAGGACAATGCGGCGGCGAAGCGTTTGCTCCGCCGCCGTCACCGTCTTAACTCACTGATTGGCCGAATCCAGGCAGGCGAAACGCCCCCGCCTGTCGATACGCCGGCCTCAGGACTCTTTCTTCTTCAGGACCTGCCGGCCCTTGTACATGCCGGTCTTGAGGTCGAGATGGTGCGGACGGCGGAGTTCGCCGGAATCCTTGTCCTCGACATAGGTCGGCTTCTTCAGCGCGTCAGCCGAGCGGCGCATGCCACGGCGCGACGGCGAGGTTTTTCTTCTCGGAACGGCCATTATCAATATCCTCTAGGGATTGGTGTTCGGGGCATCGTCCAGCCTTCCGGACGGCTCAGCACCCGCAAACGGGGCGAGCTGAATGCCGATCAAGGCCGGGCTTATAGAGGAAGGCTGTTCGTAAAGCTAGGGTTTTGGGCCGGAAAAAGCGCCCGAAATGGGCTCAAAATCCGCGATTTTCCCGCCAACATGTCGAAACGGCCTGCGCCCGCGCCATATAGGTCACCGCCAGTCGCCGCACCCCCGGTCCCGGGGTGCGGGCACTGCGCTTGACCGGGTTCGGCAGAATCGAGGCCAGAAGTCCTGCCTCGCGGGGCGAGAGGCTGGCGGCGGACTTGCCGAAGGCATAGGTGCTGCCTGCTTCGACGCCGAACTGCCCCTGCGGCCCGAGCTCGGCGATATTGAGGTAAATCTCCAGAATCCGCGGCTTGGGCAGCACGAAATCGATCCACAGCGCCAACGGAAACTCCAGCACTTTCCGGACGGGGTCCCGTCCCTGCCAGAGGAACAGGTTCTTGGCCACCTGCTGGGTGATGGTGGAGGCGCCGCGGAACGGAGTTCCGTCCTCCTGCGCGTCGTCGATCGCCTCGCGCAGCGCGCCCCAGTCGATGCCGTGATGCTTGCAGAAATGGGCATCTTCGGCGGCGACCACCGCGCGCGGCAAATAGGGCGACATCGCCGAAAGATCGATCCATTGCCGCTGCATCGGTGCGCCACGCAGACTGCGCCAGGCCATCAATGTCGAAACCGGGTGGCCGGTGCGGTAGAAGGGCGCGATTACGTAGGGCAGGAGCGCCACGGCGGTCAGCACCAGAGCCAGGGTTTTGACGATGCGAAAAATCGACCTTGTCCTGCGCCAAAATGAAAGTGATGAACGGCCCCAGCGATTAAGCCTGTGATAATTCGGGCCTTTTCCAGCAGTTTTAAGGCGTTCCAAGTGATTGACGGAAGCGCCTGCATAAAGGATTGTCCGGCCGAATTTTAGTTCTGGAGCCTTTCTTGATGACCGGCACGACCCCGTCCGATTTCGCCAACCGCCTGGACAAGACCGCTGACGATACCGAGGCCCTGCTGGCCAAGCTGTTGTCGGACGGCATCCTGCCAGACGAGATCGCGCGCCCCAAGCGGCTGATGGACGCCATGCGCTATTCGAGCCTCGGCGGGGGCAAGCGCTTGCGGCCGTTCCTGGTGGTCGAGAGCGCCGCGGTGTTCGGCGTGCCGCGCGAGGCTGCACTGCTCGTGGGTGCCGCGCTCGAATGCATCCACTGCTATTCGCTGATCCATGACGATCTGCCGTCGATGGACAATTCCGACCTGCGCCGCGGTCGCCCGACGCTGCACAAGCAGACCGACGACGCCACCGCGATCCTCGCCGGCGACGGCCTCTTGACGCTCGCCTTCGACGTCGTGACCCGCGACGAGATCCATCGCGACGCCAATGTCCGGCTCTTGTTGACGCGCGCGCTGGCGCGCTGCGCCGGCATCGGCGGCATGGTCGGCGGGCAGATGCTCGATCTCGCCGGTGAAGGACGCTTCGGCGATCGCGAACCGGTCGACGTCGCGCGGATCCAGCAGATGAAGACCGGCGCGCTGCTGCGCTATGGCTGCATCGCCGGCGCGATCCTCGGCCAGGCCTCACACAAGGAGTATCAAGCGCTCGACGATTACGGCCGCGCGCTCGGCGAAGCGTTCCAGATCGCCGACGATTTGCTCGACGTCGAGGGCGATGCGGCAGCGCTCGGCAAGCCGTCCGGCCAGGACGCGGCGCTCGGCAAGACCACCTTCGTCACCCAGCTCGGCATCGAAGGCGCCAAGCAGCGCGTGCGTGACCTGCTCGCGCGCGCAGACGCCGCCGTCTCGATCTTCGGTGATCGCGCCGCGGTGCTGCAGGCTGCCGCGCGGTTCGTGGCCGAGCGGAAGAACTGATCGAACGATGACGGACGGCGGCAAAGAAGATCCCGTCCTCGTCCGCTTCCGGAAGATGTCGCGGCCGGTGCGCGTGGTTTATGCGCGGCCGAGGACCTTCATCGCGCTAACCGCGGGCATTCTGGTTGCTCTGCTGCTGCCGGGCTCGTTCCGGCCGGTGACGCGGCTGTTGCTTGGCTGGGACGCGCTGATCACGGTCTATCTCATGCTGGTCTACAGCATGATGCTGAACCAGGACCACAGCCACATCCGCCGGGCCGCCGTCATGCAGGACGACGGTCGTTTCGTCATCCTGCTGGTAACGGCGGTCGGCGCATTCGCGAGCATCGCTGCCATCGTCGCCGAGCTCGGCACCCATCGCGGCGTCGGCGAGCTTTCGCTCGCGATTGCCACGATCGGACTTTCGTGGGCGGCGGTGCACACGACCTTCGCGCTGCACTACGCCCATGACTATTACCGCCACACCAAGCCGGGCGGCCTGCAATTTCCGAGCGGCGACAAGGATGACCACGCCGACTACTGGGACTTCGTCTATTTTTCCTTCGTGATCGGCATGACTGCGCAGGTCTCCGACGTCGGCATCACCGACAAGACCATCCGCCGCACCGCGACTGCGCACGGCATCGTCTCGTTCATCTACAACACCGCGCTGCTCGCGCTGACGGTAAACATCGCGGCAAGCGCGATCGCGACGTAGGCTGCGGCAACAAGCTTTCGCTAGTCGCAGATCTCGGGGTTGGGGTCGGCGCCATAGCCGCCGCCGCCGCGATATCCGAGATGACAGCCGCGCTTGACCGGGCGGCAGATGAGGTCGTTGCAATAGATCTGACCGCTGCCTCCGGAAGCGCGGCCTCCGGCTGCCGTCGCGGCGGCGCCGGCCTGCGGACGCGGTTTTGCCGGGCGATCCTGCTGCTGGCCGTCGTCGCGCTTGGCAGTGCTCGCGGGCTGCTTGGCGCGCTTCTTCTCGCATTCATTGTCGTCGTTCAGCACATAGCCGTCGCCGCAGACGATCTTGGTGCACTTGTCGCCATCCGACTTGTAGCCGCGATCGCAGACCAGCGGGCAGACCCGTGACGGCTTGGCCTTGACCGCGTCGAGCGCATCGGTGCTTGCGACCTTCACGTCGAGCTTGGTGCCGGCATAGCGGTTGAACTGCGACAGCGAGCGCTGCGACGCCGTGTTCCAGTTGCCGTCGGCTTGCCCTGAGAAGCAGCCGACGCGGCCGAGTTCGGTCTGCACCGAGCGGGTCAGATCGGCTGGTGCGCTCGGCGTCAGCGCGGCAACGTTGGTGCCGGGCGTATTGTTGGCCTTTGCGGTCGAGACAGCGGGCGTCGCGGCCGCCAGATTGACGCGCTGCTGCTCGGCGGCGGCCGCCTGCTGCTGTGCCTGCTCCTTGACCTTCTGGGCGGTGAGCTGCGCCTGCTCGGCGGCTTTCGCATCGGCCTCGGCCCTGGCCTGGGCATCCTTCTGCGCGCCCGCCGCGGCAAGACGATCGCGCTCGGCTTCCGCCTGCTTCGCCTTTGCGGTTGCCGCCGCGTGCACCTCTTCGGCCGCGATCTTGTCGAGCTGGAGTTTTGCCAGGCTCGAATAGAAGCCGTCCGGATGCTGGACAAGGAACGCATCCCACGCCGCCTTGTTGCCGACCTGGAGCGCGAGCTCGTAATCGCGCCGCACCTCGGCCTGCGCATTGACGGCGGGCTGGGCCGGCGCCACCACCGCGACCTTGGCCGGCACCAGCGGTACGTCGTCGCCGCCGAGCGAGCCATAGACGAATGGCTCCTGCTTGTTGTTGGTGGTCTTCAAGACGTCGTCGCGCACGAAGCCGAAGGCGCGGCGGACGTCGAGCCCCGGCGTCGTCAGATGCTTCGACAACGCCATCGTGAACGGGCTGTTGCCGCCGTCGCCGTCCTGCGCCGTGGAGCCGGCCTTGGCCGAATAGGCAATCAGCGTGTTGGGGCTGGTCGGCTCGACCTGGGCGAGGCCGCGCCCGATGCCGCGCGAGGCGATCGTGCGTTTCATGGACTTGCCGAAGGGATTGTCGCGGCAGGCGTCGAGGATCACCAGACGAAGCTGCTTGGCAGGCTCGATCGCGACCAGGACGCGATCGAGCGACAGCGCTTCGTCATAGACGTCGGTATCGCGCTCGAGCTTGGCGTCGACGGGGATCAGATAGTTCGCGCCGTCGACCTCGATGCCGTGGCCGGCATAATAGACGACAGCGATATCGGCATCGCGCGCGGAATCGGCGAATTCGCGCAGCGCGCGGCGCGTCTCCAGCGCCGGCAGGTCGTGGCGGGCGTCGACCACATCGAAGCCGGCCTCCTTCAGCGTCTTCGCGATGACGGCCCCGTCATTGTCGGGGTTCGCGAGTTGCGGCGCATTCTGATAGGCGGAATTGGAGAGCACCAGCGCGACGCGCTTGGCGGCAAAGGCCGGCCCGGCGCCGAGCAGCAGCGCGAGCGCGAGGAGAAGCGGACAAAATCTGAACAGGCTGCGCATCACCGAACTTCCAGCTCAAGGGAGAATTCGACACCCTCCCGACCTATCTAGCAACATCCGCGCCGCGCGCTTGTGACGGACGTCACAGCTTGTGATGGAGATCACGACGGGCCGTGCGTCAGCTCGCGGGGAAAGACCTTTTTGTTAGTCTCGCCAGAAGGGTAGCGGTTCGCAGGATCGGGAGCGTTTGCGAGTCGCTCAGCCCGCTCCGACATGCCCGCGGTGCTGCGGCAGATTGTCCGTGATCTCGTACCAGGGCGCCTTGGAGCCGACGAACATATGCGCGGTCGGGCGGATCGAGGGATCGTCGATCAGGGTTCCCATGGTGACGTGGACCCATTGGCCCTCGCGCACCACGGAATAGAGCAGCGAGCCGCAGCGGGCGCAATGCGCGTCGTGAGTTGCCGCCTCGTCGCCATAGATCAGCCGCGCGTCCTCGCCCGTGACCACGCGGAACTTGTGCCGCTCGATCCCGGCGAACGGCTTGAAGGCGGAGCCGGTGGTGCGGCGGCAGTTCGAGCAATGACAATTCAGCGCATAGACGAATTCATCCGCGACGTCGTACTGCACGGCGCCGCAGTAACATCTTCCGGCGA
Organism: Bradyrhizobium sp. UFLA05-108; assembly: GCF_059803455.1. NCBI lineage: Bacteria > Pseudomonadati > Pseudomonadota > Alphaproteobacteria > Hyphomicrobiales > Nitrobacteraceae > Bradyrhizobium > Bradyrhizobium sp. UFLA05-108. The sequence goes on from NZ_JBANAZ010000072.1 coordinate 45,646, forward strand.
GGCGGCGACGGCTTGTCGTGCTTGTCACGATCCTTCTCCAGCGCAGAATACGGCGTGACACTGTAGCGGGTCGGCCAGCCCCTGCCGATCAGCTTTTCGCGACCAAATCGCTGGCGGATTCGCGAAGCCCGCCCTACGTTCTCCCGTCGCGCCAACGTGCCAGGGAAGGAGAGAAGCATGGGGTATGACCGCTCGAGTGTCGAGGCCGTGGTACAAGGCTATTTCGACGCGCTCTACGAAGGCGACGCCGACAAGCTCGGCGCGGTGTTCCACCCCTCCGCCGACCTGCGCTGGGTGGAAAAGGGCGAGCTCAAGATCCTGACGGTGCCGGACTGGCTCGCCTGGATACGCAAGCGGGCCTCTGCAAAGTCGGAAGGCAAGCCGCGCGAGGATTTCATCGTCACCATCGACCGCTCGGACGACAAGACCGCCTTCATCAAGGTCAAATGCCAACTGCCGCCTCGCTACTTCACCGACTATCTCGTGGCGATGAAGCTCGCCGGCGGCTGGCAGATCGTGTCGAAGTCGTATCGGTATGATTTGAAAGACTGAGGGACGGCGGCCACGAAGACGTTGGACGTCGCGCTCGAAAGCGTTCCCCAATTTTCGTCATTGCGAGCGTAGCGAAGCAATCCAGACTCTTTCCGCGGAGACGGTCTGGATTGCCTCGTCGCTGCGCTCCTCGCAATGACGGCTGGGAGAGATCGCGCGCTGCGTTCCCTCTACTCTAGGAGGGGGGCCACACTCGGCTCCAGCGCTCGCTGCACGTGCCGTCCTCTCACGACGGATACACCCCTTCCTGGGCTACCCCCTCCCCTCCCTCCCCCACAAGGGCAGGGCTATCGCATATGACGTCGGCGCTTACGCGCTGAAGTTTCCAAATCGTCATGGCCGGGCTTGTCCCGGCCATCCACGACCTTTCCCGCAGCACGAAGTACGTGGATGCCCGGGACAAGCCCGGGCATGACGAGATTGTGGCAGCGGCATGCCGAACCAACGCGATCCGCAAACGCGATAGCCCGCAAGGGGGAGGGTAGCGGAGTTCGCGGCGCCACTGTGCGTCACAAATTTGTCCGAGCTATCGATGAAACCCGTCGCGGATGCATCGTGATTGCGCTCACGGGCATCTCCGCAATGCCCACACTCGCCTGAAAGATTCCCATGCTGCTCAATCGTCGTTTGCTGGTCGCCTCGCTGTGTGCGCTGGCCACACGTCCCGTCTTTGCCGAGGAGGCGCCGCCGGCGCTTCAAACCTATGAACGCGAGAGCGGCGGCAAGGTTGGCTTCTATGCCGAGAACCTCAGCTCCGGCAAAAAGCTCGCCTGGCGCGCCGACGAGCGGTTTGTCATGTGCTCGACGTTCAAGGCTTCGCTTGCAGCCTGCGTGCTGGCGCGGGTCGATCGCGGCGAGGACCAGCTTGCGGCCATGATCGGCTATCGGCAGGCCGACCTGCTCGACTATGCGCCGGTGGCGAAGGAGAACCTGTCGAAGGGCGCGATGTCGGTCGCCGACATGTGCAAGGCCAGCGTCGAGCTCAGCGACAACACCTGCGCCAACCTCCTGCTGGCGCGGATCGGGGGACCGGCGGCACTCACCGCGTTCTGGCGCTCGCTCGGCGACACCACCTCGCGGCTCGATCACAACGAGCCTGAGCTCAACCGTTCGCCGCCGGGCGACCCGCACGACACGACCACGCCCGCTGCCATGGCCGGCAATTTCCGCCGTCTCGTGCTGGGCGAAGCCCTGTCCGCAGCCTCGCGCGCAGAGCTCACCGACTG